>NZ_JBISGY010000028.1:0-66148 GCF_045064095.1 Agrococcus sp. Ld7
GAAACTCGCCGAAGGACACTCCAAACGAGACGCCATCAGAGCCCTCAAGCGCTACCTCTGCCGCGAGATCCTCGCCGCCCTCAAACACGACCTCAACCCCACTTGACATCCATAGGACTGTCCTACGGACCACTCGTTGATCGAGGAGCGCGCGCAGCGTTGGCGCTCGTTGATCGAGGAGCGCGCGCAGCGCGCGTCACGAGATCAACCGCCGAAGAGCCCCGGGAACGTCGCGTACGCCCACGGATAGCCCACGAACACCGCGACGTCGATCAGGGTGTGCGCGATGATGAGCGGCAGCAGTCGCCCGGTGCGCTGATAGAGCCAGCCGAACAGCAGGCCCATCGCGACGTTGCCGATCAGCGCGGGCACGCCCTGGTACAGGTGATACATCCCGCGCAGCGCGGACGTCGCCACGATGATCTGCCACGCGCTCCAGCCGAGCCGGCGTAGCCGCTCGAACAGGTACCCGATTACGATCACCTCCTCGGTGAGCCCCGCGCGCAATGCCGAGAGCAGCAGCACGGGCACCGTGAACCAGTGCGCGTCGAGCGGCGAGGGCACCACGTCGACCGTCAGGCCCAGCGAGCGGCCGGCTGCGTAGAGCGCGAGGCCCGGGATCCCGATCACGAGCACGAGCGCGGCGCCGGATGCGGAGTCGCGCCACGGGCGCGTGCCGTCGATCCCGAGCGCGCCGAGGTGCGGGCGCCGCCAGCGCCACAGCAGCCAGACAACGAGCGCGACGGGCACGAGGTCCAACACGATGCCGGTGAGCTGATAGGCGAGATCGAGCCAGGCGCGGTCGGATCGAGCGGGGTTCAGCGCCACCTGCTGCTCGCCGATGGGCGTCGGCCGCGTGGAGACGTCGATGTACTGCAGCAGCGACCACAGGGCGCTCGCGCCCAGCGAGAGGAGCAGCACGATCGCGATCTCGAGCGCAAGTCGATGGCGGGTCCGCGTGAGAGTCACACCTCAACGCTAGGGGCAGCGTGCCTCAGGATTGTGGAAGCACCAACTTGGTAACGATCCCGTCACTCCGCGCGATGCGCGGCGGGGGCGTGCCTAGACTGGCGTCTATCTCAGAGCACTGCGGCTCAACAGGCCGCTCGCTCACCTTGCACAGGAGGAAACCAGTGACAATCACTAACAGGCGTCGTGGCCGCACGGCCGCCGGGCTCGCCATCGGCACTGCCGCCATGGTCGCGCTCGCGGGCTGCACCACGACCACCCCCGACCCGGGCACCTCGGGCGACACGGACCCCAGCGCCGCAGCCGGTGGCACGATCAGCATCGCGCAGACCAATGCCGCGACCGCGCTGTCGGCCGGCACGCCGGAGACCAACCTGAACACGAACGGCATGATCGACTTCCTGATGGGAAATCAGACCGGTCCCGGTTCGTTCTTCTACGTCGACAACGAGTTCAACATCGTTCCCGATGAGACCAATGGCACGATCGAGCTCGTCACCGACGACCCGCTCGTGGTGAAGTACACACTCGACCCCGAGGCCGTCTGGTCCGATGGCACGCCGATGACGACGACCGACATGCTCCTGATGTGGGCGATCGGTTCCGGCTACTACGACGACGCCACCTACGACGAGGAGACCGGTGAGGTCGCCTCGGGCAACGTCTACTTCCAGCTCGCAGGCTCCACCTCCGGTCTCGACACGACCGCATTCCCCGAGATCGACGAGGAGGCGGGAACGCTGACGCTGAACTACAGCGAGCCGTTCGTCGACTGGAACCTCGTGAACCTCATTGGCAAGCCCGCGCACGTGTTCGCTGAGCACGCTGGCTTCGGCTCGGTCGAGGAGCTCGCGACGTTCCTCGAGGAGACGCCCGAGGGCAACGCCGACGCTCCGGCTGAGCCGAACGAGCAGCTGCAGTCGCTCTCCGAGCTGTGGAACACCGGCTACAACATCACGTCGATGCCCACGGACGAGGGACTGCTCGTCGGCGCCGGCATGTGGGTCCCCAAGGACTTCACCGCCGACGACGGTGGCTTCATCTCCTTCGAGCCGAACCCCAACTGGCGCGGCGAGATGGCTCCGAGCTTCGACGAGCTGATCATCCGCTTCATCGGTGACCCGAACGCGCAGATCACGGCGCTGCAGAACGGCGAGGTGCAGGTCATCGAGCCGCAGCCGTCCGCCGACACGATCTCCGCGATCGAGGGCTTCGGCGGCACGCTCATCCAGGGCTCGCAGCTGTCGTACGACCACATCGACCTCACGATGGACTCCGAGGTCTTCGCTGACGCGAACGTCCGCGAGGCGTTCCTGAAGACCATCCCGCGCCAGGCGATCCTCGACTCGATCGTCACCCCGGTGCAGGAGGACGCTGAGGTGCTGAACTCGCAGCAGTTCGTCACCAACCAGCCGCAGTACGAGGACGCGGTCGCGGTCAACGGCTACTCGGACTTCGCCGAGCCCGACATCGAGGGCGCCAAGGAGCTGCTCGCCGGTGCCACGCCGACCGTCAGCATCCTGTACAACACGAACAACCCGAACCGCGTTGACTCGTTCCAGCTGATCCAGGCCAGCGCTTCGGAGGCAGGCTTCAACATCGTCGACGCCGGCTCGCCCGACTGGGGCAGCCTGCTCGGCTCGGGCAGCTACGACGCGAGCATCTTCGGTTGGATCTCTCCCGGTGTCGGCTCCGCCGGCCTCCCGCAGATCTGGAAGACCGGCGGCGGTGGCAACTACAACGGCTACTCGAACGCCGAGGTGGACGCGCTCGTCGACGAGTCGCAGGTCACGATCGGTGACGAGGAGCGACTCAACGAGATCATGATCGAGATCGACAGCCTCACGCGTGACGACTTCTACGGCCTGCCGATGTTCCAGACCCCCGGTCTGGTTGCAACGAACGGTGAAGTGGAAGGCGTCGTGTACAACGGCGGCCAGACGGGCGCCATCTGGAACACCTGGGAGTGGTCGCTCGTCGGCTGATCGCCTGACAGTATGATTCCCAGTTAGTCCTTCGGCCGTGGCTGTCGGGACGCACGTCCCGACAGCCACGGCCAACCCGTGTCCGTCCCCGATCGCGCGCGATCCGCGCGATCCTCCGGCTGATCGGAGCCCAGAGCCGTGCTCAGCTTCATCGTGAGGCGCATCCTCGCCTCTATCCTCACTCTCCTCGTCGCGTCGTTCATCATGTACGTGCTGACGGCCAACGCAGGAGACCCGCTCGAAGACCTCCGAGGCTCGAGCGCCGCCAATGCGCAGCTCCTGATCGGTCAGCGCATCGAGCGACTCAACCTCGACGTGCCGCCGCCGCTGCGATGGTTCGGCTGGCTCGCCGGTGCTGCGGGCTGCCTGACGCCCTTCACGCCCTGCGACCTCGGCACCGACCTCAACTACACGCCGGTCACCGCGCTGCTCGCCAACGCCACCGCCTCAACGGTGAGGCTGGTCGCCGCATCGACGATCCTCGCGATCCTGTTCGGCGTCATCACCGGCATCGTCTCGGCCCTGCGCCAGTACTCGGCGTTCGACCTCGGCATGACCTTCGTCAGCTTCTTCCTCTACTCGCTGCCGTCGTTCCTCGCAGCGGTGCTGCTGAAGGAGTTCGTCGCGATCGACTTCAACAACTGGCTCTCGTCCGGTGATTCGAGCATCGGCTTCGTGCCGACCCTGGTCGTCGCGATCATCATCGGCGTGATCATGCAGGCGCTCACCGCCGGCTCCAACCGGCGCAGGCTGATCACGTTCGTCATCGCAGCCGCTGCCACCTTCGGGATGCTGTACTACCTCGACGCGGTCGACTGGTTCCAGCGGCCGGGGCTCGGCGCTCTGGGGCTCCTGCTGCTGATCGGCGGCACGGTCTTCGGCGTGACGGCAGTGCTGGCCGGGTTCGCCAATCGACGAGCGCTGCTGGGTGCGATCATCGCGGGCGTGCTCACCTACGGGTCGTACTTCGCGCTGCAGGGCCTGTTCGACATCTCGACGATGTGGACGGTCGGCATCGTCGCGCTCGCGACGCTCGCCATCTGCTTCATCGTCGGATGGGTCATCGGCGGACCCGACAGGAGCCTGGTCGTTCGCGTGACCGTGCTGGTCGGCTTCCTCGGGATGCTGCTGGTGATCGCCGATCGCTTCCTGCAGGCGTGGCCGGCCTACCTGTCGAATCCGCGTATCAACAACCGGCCGATCGCCACGGTGGGCGAGCAGACCGTCGGGCTCTCGGGCGACATGTGGGTGATGGGCATCGACACCTTCACGCACTTCCTGCTGCCGACGATCTCGCTCACCCTGATCTCCTTCGCCGGGTACACGCGCTATGCGCGCGCCGGTCTGCTCGAGGTGCTGAACCAGGACTACATCCGCACCGCGCGGGCGAAGGGCCTGAGCGAGCGCGTCGTCATCACCCGGCACGCGTTCCGCAACATGCTCATCCCGATCACGACGATCGTCGCGGCTGACATCGGGGTGCTGCTGGGCGGTGCCCTCATCACCGAGCGCGTGTTCGCGATCAGCGGCATGGGTGCGCTGTTCACGATCGCGCTCGGCAGGGTGGATGTGAATCCGGTCATGGGCTACTTCATCGTGATCGCCATCACCGCCATCCTGTTCAACTTCCTGGCAGACCTGAGCTACGCGCTCCTCGACCCGAGAGTGAGGGTCAAGTGATGAGCACCACCCCCGACGACACAAAGACTCCGGGCGAGGGCACTGCTGGCGAGAGCCAGACGAGCCTGGTCCTCAAGCGCTTCGTGCGCAACAAGACCTCGATGGTCTCGTTCGTGCTGCTGGTCCTGATCTTCGCCTTCTCGATCTCGGCGATCGGGCTCGGACCGATCCCGGGCTGGTGGCACTACAACTACTACCAGCCGGTGCCGGTGCTGGACGCGGGCAAGCCCACGCTCTCGCTGATCCCGGAGTGGCTCGGCGGGGCAGGCTTCGCGCTTGGCGAGCACCCGTTCGGGCAGACGCGCATCGGTGTCGACTACTTCGCGGCGACGATGCGAGGCGTGCAGAACTCGTTCCTCGTGATCGTGCTGCTGGCTGGCGTCGCGACCGTGCTCGGCACCGTCGTCGGCGCCATCGCCGGCTACTACCGCGGCTGGGTCGACGCGATCCTGATGCGCATCACCGACGTCTTCATCGTCATCCCGCTGATCGTGGTCGGGGCTGTCGTCGGCCAGATCACCGGTGGCCTCGGCGTGCAGTGGCTCGCCATCACGCTGGGATTGGTCGCCTGGATGGGCATCGCGCGTCTCGTGCGCGCAGAGTTCCTGTCGCTGCGCGAGCGCGAGTTCGTGGAGGCGGCGCGGGTGGCCGGTGCGAGCGATGCCCGCATCATCTTCAAGCACATCCTGCCGAACGCCCTCGGCGTGGTGATCGTCGCAGCCTCGCTCATCGCAGCGTCGGCGATCCTGCTGGAGACGGCGCTCAGCTACCTCGGCTACGGCATCCGCGCCCCCGAGGCCTCGCTCGGACTGCTGGTCTCCGACAACCAGTCGGCGTTCGCCACGCGGCCCTGGCTTTTCTGGTTCCCGGCCTCGTTCATCGTGGTGCCCGCGCTGCTGATCAACTTCATCGGCGACGGCCTGCGCGATGCGTTCGACCCGCGCCAGAAGCGGTTCTCGATCCGTCGCACGAAGGAACTGCCTCAGAACTCCGACGCGCCGCGCAATGCGTGAGACCGGGCCGACCGTGAGGAGTTCAGAGCAGCAGCGGAGCGACGGACGCGAGCACCGGTCCGACGATGAGCGCCGTCACGCGTCCCCAGTGGATGCGCGTGGGCACCGCGACGCCTCCGGCGTCGACATCGCCGTGCCGCCGCTCGTCCCAGCGCTGGCGCACCAGGGCGGCTGCGTCACCCGACTCGGTGCCGCGCAGGTCGCCGACGCGCACGCCGGCGTCCAGCGGATTGCGAGGATCACGGGCGTCGCGATCCTCGCGAGCGCGGCGTGCCTTGGTGCGGGCGACCAGGGCGCTCGCCTGCGGCGCGCACCAGACGCTCCACTTGGCGCCGGGCGTGTGGAGCGTGAGCGCGTACTGCGTGTCGACGTGGATGAGCGCCTCCCACGCGACCGTGACGGTGCGCAGGGGGTTCCCGATCTCGTTCCCGCGGTCGTCGACCGTGAGGCTCGGAGCCCAGAGGAAGACGTGCACGGCGTAGGCGAGCCAGGCGACGCCGAGCGCGACGGCAGCCATGCCCTGCACGGTGGAGCCCAGCGCGAGCAGCGCACCCACGACGGCGAGCAGGGCCCACGCAGCGATCGCCATACCCCGATTGACGCGAGAGTGGACCGTCACGGTGCGCAGATCGTTGTTCACAGCATCATCGTCGCAGGCGCCGCAGCGCCGGACGTATTCGACACCCCGCTGGAGGATGCGGCATGACTTCCACCCACACCGAGCCGGTGCACGGCGAGCACAGCGATGTGCCAGCACTCCAGATCACCGGACTGAGCGTCGACTTCGCGGTCGACGGCTACTGGATCCCGGCAGCTCGAGAGATCTCCTACGAGATCGGCAGGGGCGAGGTCGTCGCCGTGGTCGGGGAGTCCGGCTCCGGCAAGAGCGTCTCGTCCATGGCCATCCTCGACCTGCTGCCGAAGAACGCGCGGGTGCGCGGCTCGATCAAGCTGGGCGGCGACGAGCTCACGGAGATCTCGCCGGTCGAGATGCGCGAGGTGCGCGGCAACCGCGTCTCCGCGATCTTCCAGGAGCCGATGACGGCGCTGAACCCCGTCTTCACGGTCGGCTTCCAGATCATGGAGGCGCTGCGGATCCACCGCAACATGGCGCCCAGCGCCGCGCAGGAGCGCGCGCTCGAGATGCTCGACCTGGTCGAGCTGCCCGACGCCATGAAGGCCTTCAAGTCGTACCCGCACCAGCTCTCCGGCGGCCAGCGCCAGCGCGCCATGATCGCCATGGCGCTCTCGCTCGACCCCGAGCTGCTCATCGCCGACGAGCCGACCACGGCGCTCGACGTGACGGTGCAGGCCGAGATCCTCGAGCTCATGCGCGACCTGAAGGATCGGCTCGGCTCCGCGGTGCTGCTGATCACGCACGACATGGGCGTCGTCGCCGACCTCGCCGACTGGGTCGTGGTGATGGAGCAGGGCAACATCGTGGAGCAGGGCCCGGTGCGCGAGATCTTCGCCAGCCCGAAGCAGCCCTACACGCAGATGCTGCTGGCATCCGTGCCGCGGCTGGGAGAGGGCACCGGCGACGGCGAGGCCATCGACCTGACCGCAGCCCTTGCGCTGTCCACGAACGGTGCAGCAGAGAACGAGGAGCTGCAGCGGCGCGTGGAGGTCAATGCGCGCGCAGCAGAGGAGGCCACGCGGAGCGCGAAGGTCTTCGAGGGCGAGCCCGCACTCGTGCTGGAGAACGTCGCGGTCGAGTACGGCAAGAAGGGCAAGCTCGGCGCATTCCGGGCGGTCGACGGTGTCTCGCTCGAGATCCGCCCGGGGGAGATCCTCGGCCTGGTGGGCGAGTCCGGATCCGGCAAGTCCACGATCGGTCGCGCGGCGATCGGCCTGCAGCCCATCGCCGAGGGCCGGCTCGAGGTGGCGGGCATCGACATCTCCAACATCGATCGCAAGCTCGCCCGCAGCCTCAACCGCAAGGTCGGCATCGTCTTCCAGGACCCGTCGTCATCGCTGAACCCTCGGCTGCCGATCGGCGAGTCGATCGGTGAGCCGATGTACCTCGCGAAGATCCACCGCGGGAAGGCGCTCGACACGCGCGTCGAGGAGCTGCTCGAGGCGGTGCGGCTGCCGCAGTCCTATCGCAACCGCTTCCCGCACGAGCTCTCGGGCGGCCAGAAGCAGCGTGTCGGCATCGCCAGGGCGCTCTCCATGAGCCCCGAGCTGCTGGTCGCGGACGAGCCCACGAGCGCGCTCGACGTCTCCGTGCAGGCAACGGTGCTGGAGCTGCTGCGCGAGCTGCAGCAGGAGCAGGGCTTCGCGTGCCTGTTCATCAGCCACGACCTCGCGGTCGTCGACCTGATGTCGGACCGCATTGCCGTCATGCACCACGGCAAGATCGTCGAGCAGGGCGCGCGCGACGCGATCCTGCGCGCACCGAAGGAGCCCTACACGCAGCGCCTCATCGCCGCCATCCCGGTGCCGGACCCCGACAAGCAGGCTGCGCGCCGCGAGGTCCGCCTCGAGGTGCTCGCGCGCACCTCGGAGGAGTCGCCCGAGCGCGACGTGCCCCCGGTCGCCGACCCCAAGCAGGTCGCCCACAATCGCCAGGCCGATCAGACGCTCGACGAGGAAGAGAAGATCTGACCGTCGCCCGACGCGGCACGGCCGCGGTCGCCCGCTAGACTTGGCGACCGCGGCCGTTCGTCGCGCACTCCCATATCGGAAGGCACCTGCATGCCGATCGCATCGCGATCAGACCTCCGCAACGTGGCGATCGTCGCCCACGTGGACCACGGAAAGACCACCCTCGTCGACGCGATGCTCCGGCAGACGGGCTCGTTCACAGCCCACCAGGCCGTCGACGACCGCGTGATGGACTCCGGTGACCTCGAGCGCGAGAAGGGCATCACCATCCTCGCGAAGAATACGGCGATCCGCTACGCCGGGGAGCACACCGACGAGGTCGTGACGATCAACGTCATCGACACCCCCGGGCACGCCGACTTCGGTGGCGAGGTCGAGCGCGGCCTCTCGATGGTCGACGGCGTCGTGCTGCTCGTCGATGCCTCCGAGGGCCCGCTGCCGCAGACGCGCTTCGTGCTGCGCAAGGCGCTCGAGGCGAAGCTGCCCGTCATCCTGCTGGTGAACAAGACCGACCGACAGGATGCGCGCATCGACGCGGTCGTGACGGAGAGCCAGGACCTGCTCCTCGGCCTCGCCTCCGACCTGGCTGACGACGTGCCGGACCTCGACCTCGACGCCGTCCTGGACGTGCCCGTCGTGTACGCCTCCGGCAAGGCCGGTCGCGCCTCCACGGTGAAGCCCGCCGACGGCGAGCTGCCCGACAGCGAGAACCTCGAGCCGCTGTTCGCTGCGATCCTCACGCACATCCCCGAGCCCACCTATGACGACGAGGCGCCGCTGCAGGCGCACGTGACGAACCTGGACGCATCCCCGTTCCTCGGTCGTCTGGCGCTCTTGCGCGTCAAGGCGGGCACCATCACCAAGGGCCAGACGGTGGCGTGGGTGCGCCACGACGGGCAGGTGCAGAACCTGCGCATCACCGAGCTGCTCGAGACCAAGGCGCTGGATCGCGTGCCGGCCGAGAGCGCCGGCCCGGGCGACATCATCGCGGTCGCGGGCATCCCGGACATCACGATCGGCGAGACGCTCGCCGATCCCGACGATGTGCGACCGCTGCCGACCATCACTGTCGACGAGCCCGCGATCTCGATGACGATCGGCACGAACACGTCGCCCCTCGCCGGCAGGGTCAAGGGCTCGAAGCTCACGGGCCGCATGGTCAAGGACCGTCTCGACCGCGAGCTGATCGGCAACGTGTCGCTCAAGGTCGTGGATGTCGGTCGACCCGACGCGTGGGAGGTGCAGGGTCGCGGTGAGCTCGCCCTGGCCATCCTCGTGGAGCAGATGCGCCGAGAGGGCTTCGAGCTCACGGTCGGGAAGCCGCAGGTCGTCACGCGCAGGATCGACGGCGTGCTGCACGAGCCGTTCGAGCACCTCACGATCGACGTTCCGGAGGAGCACCTCGGTGCCGTGACGCAGCTGCTCGCCTCGCGCAAGGGCATCATGGACGGCATGCAGAACCACGGCACCGGCTGGGTTCGCATGGAGTTCGTCGTGCCGAGCCGCGGCCTGATCGGGTTCCGCACCGAGTTCATGACGATCACGCGCGGGACGGGCATCGCCAACGCCATCTCGCACGGCACGCAGCCCTGGGCGGGTGCCATCGTGACGCGCAGCAACGGCGCGCTGGTGTCCGACCGCACGGGCGTTGCGACGCCGTTCGCCATGATGGCGCTGCAGGAGCGCGGCGTCTTCTTCGTGGAGCCCGGTGATGACGTCTACGAGGGCATGGTGGTCGGCGAGAACTCGCGAGCCGACGACATGGACGTCAACGTCACCAAGGAGAAGAAGCTCAACAACATCCGCTCGTCGAACGCAGAGGAGCTCGAGCGACTGACGCCCTCGAAGCAGCTCTCGCTGGAGGAGTGCCTCGAGTGGGCGCGCGACGACGAGTGCGTGGAGGTCACGCCGACCAACGTGCGCATCCGCAAGGTGATCCTCGACGCGACCACGCGAGGCCGAGAGGCGAGCCGGCTGAAGAAGCGGGGCTAGCCGCACGCGAACGGGACCCCTCCCGCCGACGTCGACCCGGTACGCCAGGTCGATGTCGGCCGGAGGGGTTCGTTGGCTCTGCTGGTTGCCGGACAGTGGTTGGATGAGAGCGATGGATCCCCGCCTCGAGCGCGTGATGTTCGTGCACGCCCACCCCGATGACGAGACGCTCTCGACCGGCGCCGCGATCGCCACGGTCGCAGCGAGCGGCGGCGATGCCGTGGTGGTGACGTTCACGCTCGGAGAGCGCGGCGAGGTGCGCCCCGAACGCCTGGGAGCCGTGCAGGACGTGGGCATCGGCGAGCTGCGCCGCGCCGAGCTCGAGGCTGCGCTGCGAGCGCTCGGTGCCCGCGGCCGCCGCATCCACGGCTGGGACGACTCCGGCATGGCGTGGCACGCGAACGGCAAGGCGGGGGCTGCGCCAGACGCCCCGCCGACGTCCATGAGCCGCGCGGACATCGACGACCTCGCGGATGCGCTCAGCGTCGTGATCGAGGAGGTCGATCCGACCGCGCTCGTGAGCTACGACGCCGACGGCGGCTACGGCCATCCCGATCACGTCGCGGCGCACCATGCCGCGGTGATGGTCGCGCGGCGCTACGACCTGCCGCTGTACGTCCGCACGGCGCACAGGGCCGATGTCTCCTTCGAGCTGGCGCCCGTGCGGGAGCGCGTGCTCGCAGCGCTCGCGGCGCACTCCTCGCAGCTGACCGTCGATGGCGGTGATGTGCTGCACGTCGGCGGGCAGCGGCAGCCGATCGATCGCGTCGAGCACTACCGCCTGATCGAGGCGCGGCCGAGGCGCAGCACCCGCTGGCTGCTGCGCGCCGGCGCGCTGCTGGCGGGTGTCGTCGTGGGCGTGGTCGGCACGTTCTCGCACCAGCAGCTGCCCTGGGGGCTCGGGCTCTCGCTCATCGCCGCGGTCGGCCTCATCACCGGCGTGCGCGCCGCGAGCGGCTCGCGCCCGATGACTATCGCGACGGTGCTGGGCGTCATCGGTGTGATCGCGGTCATCGCGATCGATCCGCTCGGCCGGGGCGCCTGGGGCACGGAGCGCTCGCTCGTGCCCGCGAACCTCGCCGGCTGGCTCTGGTCGACGCTGCCGGTGCTCGCATCGTTCATCGCGCTGGCGTGGCCGAACGCGGAGTCGATGCGACGGATTAGAATGGCTGCCAGGACTAGGACAGAAGGGGAGGCAGACCGATGACCTACGTGATCGCGCTCCCGTGCGTCGACCTCAAGGATCGCGCCTGCGTCGACGAGTGCCCCGTCGACTGCATCTACGAGGGTGAGCGGATGCTCTACATCCACCCCGACGAGTGCGTCGACTGTGGTGCGTGCGAGCCCGTGTGCCCCGTCGAGGCCATCTTCTACGAGGACGATACGCCGGAGGAATGGGCCGAGTACTACGAGGCCAACGTGCACTTCTTCGACGAGATCGGCTCGCCCGGTGGCGCCGCGAAGGTGGGCGTCATCGCGTACGACCACCCCATCGTCGCCGCGCTGCCCCCGCAGCAGCACGACTGATGCTGCTGCCCGAGTTCCCCTGGGACACGCTCGCAGGGGCGAAGGCTCGGGCCTCGCAGCATCCCGACGGGCTCGTCGACCTCAGCGTCGGCTCGCCCGTCGACCCCACGCCGCCGCTCATCCAGCGTGCGCTCCGCGACGCGACCGACGCGCACGCCTACCCGACCAATCACGGCTCGGCGGAGGCGCGGGCGGCGATCGTCGAGTGGTTCGACCGCGTGCGCGGGGTCGCGGGGCTGACCGACGCGCATCTGCTCGTCACGGTCGGCTCGAAGGAGCTCGTCGCCGGCCTGCCGCTGCAGCTCGGCCTCGGCGCCGGCGACGTCGTCGTGCATCCGTCGGTCGCGTATCCGACCTACGACATCGGGGCGCGGGTCGCCGGCGCCGAGCCGGTGCGCGCCGACGATCCCGATCACTGGCCGGCCGCGACGAAGCTCGTGTGGCTCAACTCGCCGTCGAATCCGACCGGCGCCGTGCTGGGCGTGGATGCCCTCCGCCGCGTCGTGCATGCCGCGCGCGACCGGGGGATCGTGGTGGCGAGCGACGAGTGCTACGCCCTGCTGCCGTGGGAGGTCGACGAGTCGCCGTCGATCCTCGATCCGCGCGTCACCGACGGCGATCTCAGCAACCTGATCGCCGTCTACTCGTTGAGCAAGCAGTCGAACCTGGCCGGCTACCGGGCGGCCTTCATCGCGGGTGATCCGCAGCTCCTGCAGCGCGTGCTCGCTGTGCGCAAGCACCTCGGCCTCATGGCGCCGACCCCGGTGCAGCACGCGCTCGCCGTCGCCCTGGGCGACGAGGTCCATGTCGATGCGCAGCGCGAGCGCTATCGGGCTCGGCGCGCCATGCTGCTGCCGGCGCTCGAGGCGCGCGGCTACCGCGTCGCCTCCGATGCGGGCCTGTACCTGTGGGCGACCGACGGCACGGATGCGCTGCACCAGGTCGATGCGCTCGCACGGCTGGGGATCCTGGTCGCGCCCGGCACGTTCTACGGTGACCGCACGCATGTGCGCGTCGCGCTCACTGCCTCCGACGCGGACATCAGCAGGGCGGCAGCTCGCCTGCGCGGCTGACGTCGGCGCCCGTGAAGGGCGCCCGCCGGGCGACCGATAGTGTGTCATCGTGACGACCCAGGACACCGCATCGACCCCCGCCCGTGCGACGGACCGTTCCGTGACCCTGCAGCACGACGGCAGCTCCACCGAGCTGCGCGTGCTCGAGGCGACCGACGGGCGGTCCGCGATCGACGTGGCGAGGCTGACGCGCGACACCGGCCTGACCACGCTCGACTACGGCTTCGTGAACACCGCGAATGCCCGCAGCGCCATCACCTACATCGACGGCGAGGCCGGCATCCTGCGCTACCGCGGGTACCCGATCGAGGAGCTCGCCGAGCAGAAGACCTTCCTCGACGTCGCCCACCTGCTCATCTACGGCGAGCTGCCGACCGAGGATGAGTTGGCGACGTTCGACCAGCGCGTGCGCCGGCACACGCTGCTGCACGAGGATCTGCGGCGCTTCTTCGATGCGCTGCCGCGGGATGCGCACCCGATGAGCGCGCTCTCGAGCGCCGTCAGCGCGCTGTCGACCTACTACGAGTCCGACCACGACCCGCGCGACCCGAACAAGGTCGACAAGCAGACGATCCGGCTGCTCGCGAAGATGCCGATCATCGCCGCGTACGCGCACAAGAAGTCGATCGGCCAGGCGTTCCTGTACCCCGACAACAGCCTGAGCTTCGTCGAGAACTACCTGAAGCTGAACTTCGGCATCGAGGCCGAGGAGTACATCCAGAACCCGGTGATGGTGCGGGCGCTCGAGCGCCTGCTCATCCTGCACGCCGACCACGAGCAGAACGCGTCGACCTCGACCGTGCGCCTCGTGGGGTCGACGGACGCCAACCTGTTCGCCTCCGTCTCCGCGGGCATCCACGCGCTCTCCGGGCCGCTCCACGGCGGCGCGAACGAGGCGGTGCTGACGATGCTGCGCGGCATCCGCGATTCGGGTGAGGGCGTCGAGCGCTTCGTCGAGCGCGTCAAGCGCAAGGAGCAGGGCGTGAAGCTCATGGGCTTCGGGCACCGCGTCTACAAGAACTACGACCCGCGCGCGAAGCTCGTGAAGTCGTCCGCCGAGGAGGTGCTCGCGCAGCTCGGCGTGCGCGACCCGCTGCTCGACATCGCGCAGGAGCTGGAGCAGGTCGCCCTCGCCGACGACTACTTCAAGGAGCGCCAGCTCTACCCCAACGTCGACTTCTACACGGGCGTCATCTACAAGGCGATGGGCTTCCCTGAGCGCATGTTCACGGTGCTCTTCGCGATCGGGCGCCTGCCGGGCTGGATCGCGCACTGGCGCGAGATGATGCTGGACCCGCAGACGAAGATCGGCCGCCCGCAGCAGCTGTACGTGGGACCGACCGAGCGCCACATCTGACGCGCGGCGTCGCATGCGGCGCTCGCGCAGTCCCCTCTTCCGCACCACATGAAGCGCCGCCTGCGCGGCTGAGCCGGAGCACCAGCACCCATGACCAACACCACGCAGGCAGCGCCCAAGAGCGCGGTCGACCGCTTCTTCAAGATCTCCGAGCGCGGCTCGTCCGTGCCGCAGGAGCTGCGCGGGGGTCTCGTGACCTTCTTCGCGATGGCCTACATCATCGTGCTGAACCCGCTCATCATCGGTGGCTTCTCCGCCGACCAGGCGGTCGTGGATGTCGAGGGCGGCTGGTTGCCGAACCACCAGGTCGCAGCCGTCACGGCACTCGTCGGCGGCGTGATGACCCTCGCGATGGGCCTGATCGCGAACGTGCCGTTCGGTCTCGCCGCCGGTCTCGGGATCAACTCGTTCCTGGCCTTCAGCCTCGTGGGGGAGCTCACCTGGCCGGAGGCGATGGGCCTCGTGGTCATCAACGGCATCATCATCGTGGTGCTGGGCCTGACGGGCCTGCGCCGCATGATCTTCGATGCGGTGCCCGCGCCGCTCAAGGCTGCGATCACCGTCGGCATCGGCCTGTTCATCGCCTTCATCGGCTTCGTCGACGCCGGCTTCGTGCGCACCACCGGCATCGCGGCACCGCCCGTGCAGCTCGGCGAGGGCGGCTCCATCACGTCGTTGCCGACCATCGTGTTCATCATCGCGCTCGCGCTCATGGGCATCCTGCTCGCCCGCCGCGTGCAGGGCGGGCTGCTGATCGGCATCGTGGCGGCAACCGCCATCGCGATCGTCCTGGAGTCGATCTTCAAGGTCGGGCCGTCGCTCGGCACGAACCCCAACGCCTGGAACCTCAATCCGCCGGCGCTGCCGACCTCGATCTTCTCGCTGCCTGACTTCTCGCTCATCGGCCAGGTCTCGTTCGGCGCCTTCGAGCGCATCGGCATCCTCGCCACCACGATGTTCATCTTCACGCTCGTGTTCCTGAACTTCTTCGACGCGATCGGCTCGATGACGGGCCTCGCGCGCCAGGCGGGCATCGCGACACCCAACGGGCAGTTCCCCGGGCTGAAGCGGGCGCTCGTCGTCGAGGGATTCGGTGCCGTCGCGGGCGGCGGCGCGAGCGCGTCATCGAACACGGTCTTCATCGACTCGGCGGCCGGCATCGGCGACGGCGCTCGCACCGGCCTGGCATCGGTCGTGACGGGGATGCTGTTCCTGGCCGCGATGTTCCTCACGCCGCTGACCTCCGTCGTACCGCTGGAGGTCGCTGCCGCGACCCTGGTCGTGGTCGGAGCGCTCATGATGACGCAGGTGACCGAGATCGACTTCACCGACTTCCGCGTCGCGCTCCCGGCCTTCCTCACGATCGTCGTGATGCCGCTGACCTACAACATCGCCAACGGCATCGGCGTCGGCTTCATCGCGTGGGTGCTCGTCAATGCGGTCGGGGGGCGCGCGAAGCAGATCTCGCCGCTGCTGTGGATCGTGGCGGCGCTGTTCGTGGTGTTCTTCGCGCGCGGCCCGATCGAGGCGATGCTCGGCGCCTGATCGGGCGAGGCACCGCGGCGTCGCCGCATTCCGAGCGCCTCAGGCCGCGCGCGAGACGGCCGCCAGCAGCTCGGGCCAGCGGCGGTCGAGCGCCCTGCCGCCGATCCGCACGCCGAGCCAGATGGCGAGCGCGCCCACCGCGAGGCCGATCGCCAGGCTCAGCCAGCCGAGCCAGGGGATCCACGCCGAGGCGATGGCGGTGCCGATCGCGGGCGCGCCGACGGTCCCGGCTGCGGCCATCATGATCAGCGCTCCCAGCAGCGCCTGCGCGCCCCCGGACGAGCCCGCGCCGAACGGGCTCGCCTCGGGCGCGGGTGTCTGGCCGGGCATCCACGGGCTGATCGCCGCGCCGACGCCGACGACGACCCCTGCCGTGCCGAGCGTGGCACCGAGCGAGCCCGGCAGCAGATCCCAGCGGCCCGCAATGGCGATCGAGGCGATCACGGTCACGATGAGCAACGGCCCGAACAGCACGGCCATGCCGAGGGCTCGGCCGGCGCGATCGGCGGTGCCGGAGACGCCGGTGAGCACGTGCGCGGCGAGCGCCGAGTTGTCGTAGGCGGCATCGAGCTGCGCGATCGTCATCAGCACGAGGGCGCCGAACAGCGGCACGAGCATCGCCCCGATGCCGGCCGCCGCGCCGAGGTCGGGGGCGGTCTCGAACGACTGCGCCTCGAACGAGACGCTCACGATCTGGTTCATGCCGAGCACGAGCAGCGGCACGAGCGGCACGCCGATGACATTCACGAGGTGCCGCGGGTCGCGGAACCGGTAGCGCAGGCCACGCGCCGCGATTGCCCCGACCGGTGTCGATGGCAGCAGCCGGTCGATCCACGCGCCGCTGTGCACGCGGCCACCCCCGCCGGATGCGATCGGCGCCGTCAGGCGCGAGCGGAAGTCGTGTGCCCACACGCGCCACAGGAGCACCGCGGTCGCGAGGGCGATCACCAGCTTGGCGCCGGCACCGATCGCGTCGCCGGCCGCCGCCGCGTGCGGCACGCCCCACGCGGCACCCATCGGCGTCCACGCGACGACGCCGGCGATGGCTCCCGGCAGCGACTCGCTCGCGCCGACGGCGCTGACGCCCGCCGCGACCACGGGCACGAGGATGCCGGCGCAGATGCCGAGCACGCTGCCGATCACGATCACGAGGTCGCGACCTCCCCGCTTCGACAGCTGGCGAGCCAGGGCAGCCGCGAGGGCGCGTCCTGCGAGCAGGCAGGTGGCCAGCTGCAGCGGCAGGAGCAGGGCAGCGGTGAGCAGGGCAGCGGGGGAGACGCTCCAGCCGATGAGCGTCAGCAGCAGGGCGATGAGGGTGGCGATGCCGCCGACGCCGATCGCTCCAGCCAGCAGCACGCCCGGCAGCAGGCGCTGTGCGGGCACGGGGAGCATCGAGAAGCGCTCGGGTGCCAGCGCGTCGTCCGAAGACAGGAGCAGGCTCGCGACCGCCCACCCGATGACGAGCGCCGCGCCCAGCAGCACGACGGCATCCGGGGCGGCCTCCGGCGACAGGACGCGCAGCGCTCCCATCAGCGCGGCGATCGCACTCAGCAGGCCGACCGAGCCGAGCACGGCGAAGACGAGCGTGACGATCGCCCACGGGCTGCCCGTCAGCGTGCGCCACTGCTGCCGCAGCCGCAGCCCTACGAGGAGCGCAACCACGACAGGCTCTCTGCGCCGAGCGCATGGGTGCCGACCAGGTCGAGGAACCGCCGCTGCAGCGGCTGCCCCTGCCGCACCTCGTCGAGCGTGCCGGTTGCGAGCACGCGCCCATCGGCCACGATCGCAATGCGGTCGCAGAGCGATTCCACCAGCTCCATCACGTGGCTGGAGAGCACGACCGTGCCGCCCGACGCCACGAAGCCGCGCAGGATCTCCCGGATCGTCTCGCCCGAGACCGGGTCGACCGCCTCGAAGGGCTCGTCCAGCAGCAGCAGGCGGGGCGCGTGGATCAGCGCGCACGCGAGCCCGATCTTCTTGCGCATGCCGGCGGAGTAGTCGATCACGAGGGTCGACCCGGCCTCGACCAGGTCCAGCGCGTCGAGCAGCTCGGCGGCGCGGGCGGTGACGTCAGCCTCCGGCAGGCCGCGCAGCAGCCCGTGATAGCGCAGCAGCTCGGCGCCGGTGAGGCGGTCGAACAGTCGCACGCCATCGGGGAGCACCCCCATGCGGGCCTTGGCCGCCGGGGGATCGGCCCAGACGTCGACGCCATGGATGAATGCCGTGCCCGCATCGGGGCGCAGGAGCCCCGTCGCCATCGAGAGCGTCGTCGTCTTGCCGGCTCCGTTCGGCCCGAGCAGCCCGAACATGGTGCCGTGCGGCACGTCGAGCGAGAGCCGGTCGACGGCCACCTTCTGACCGAATCGCTTGGTCAGCTCGCGCAGCGCGAGCACGGGAGGCAAGGGCGCTGCGTGCGGCTCAGGATGCGACATGCCCTCATCATCCAACGTTCGGCTGGGCGCGAAGCCGTGAGCACGCTCAGCAATCGGTCAGCGCGCTGCGACCGCGCGGTGTCCGTGGCCCCCGCAACGGCAGCGCCGCAGTGCGGATCAGCCGTGCAGCGCCGCGTTCAGCGCGACACCGTCGCCATCGCGTGCGAGCACCTCGACGGCCCCCGAGACCGAGTTGCGGCGGAAGAGCAGCCCCGGACGCCCGGAGAGCTCGACGGCCTTCACCCGCTCACCGCTCGGCAGGAGCGTCACCTTCGTGCCGGCGGTGACGTAGAGGCCCGCCTCCACCACCGAGTCGTCGCCGATGGAGATGCCGACGCCGGCGTTCGCACCCAGCAGCACGCGCTCGCCGAGCGCGATGCGCTCCCTGCCGCCACCCGAGAGAGTGCCCATGATCGATGCGCCGCCGCCGATGTCGGTGCCGTCACCGATCACGACGCCCTGTGACACGCGCCCCTCGATCATGGATGCGCCGAGCGTGCCGGCGTTGAAGTTCACGAACCCCTCGTGCATGACCACGGTGCCGGGGGCGAGGTGCGCACCGAGGCGGATGCGGCTGGCGTCGCCGATCCGCACGCCATCAGGGATCACGAAGTCGGTCATGCGCGGGAAGCGGTCGACGAGCTGCACCTGCAGCCCGGCGCGCTGCAGCTCCACGCGGTGCGCGCTGGCCCATTCCGGGGCCACGGCGCCGCCGCTGGTCCACGCGACGAGCGGGAGCATTCCGAAGAGCCCCTCGAGGTTGATGGTGTTCGGCTGCACGAGGCGGTGGCTGAGCAGGTGGAGGCGCAGGTAGGCGTCCTCGGCCGAGGCGGGCGCGGCATCCAGGTCGATCTCGACGTGCCGCAGCTCCAGCTCCACGCCGCGCGCGGGCACGGAGCCCGTGAGGCCGTCCAGCTCGGTCCCGCCGACCCACTGCGCGTCGCCGCTCGCGGAGCCGAGCGCGGGCGCCGGGTACCAGGCGTCCAGCACCCGGCCCTGGAAGACGGTGACGAGTGCATGTCCGTGTGCGGGGCGAGCCATGCCCCAAGTCTAGGCTGGAGCCCATGACGGCCTCCCCTCGTGACCTGCTCGCGCTCGACCTCAGCGCCTCGACCGTCGACCTGACCCGGCAGCTGTGCGACATCGATTCCGTCTCCGACAACGAGAGCCCGCTCGCCGACGCGATCGAGGCAGCCGTGCGCACGGCGGACCACCTCGAGGTGACGCGGGTCGGCGACACGGTGGTCGCGCGCACCGACCTGGGGCGCGACCGCCGCGTCGTGCTCGCGGGGCACATCGACACCGTGCCGATCAACGGCAACCTCCCGACACGGGATGCCGTCGTGGGCGGCGAGCAGCACATCTGGGGGCGCGGCACGGTCGACATGAAGGCGGGCGTCGCCGTGCAGCTGAAGCTCGCCGTCGAGCTGGCGGAGCCGGCCTTCGACGTGACCTGGATCTGGTACGACCACGAGGAGGTCGGCGAGGAGCACAACGGCCTGCGCCGACTGGCGCTGAGCCATCCGCAGCTCATGCAGGCCGACTTCGCGATCCTCGGCGAGCCGTCCAACGGTGCGATCGAGGGCGGCTGCAACGGCACGCTGCGCGCAGAGATCCGCACCCGCGGCGTGCGGGCGCACTCCGCACGCGCCTGGATGGGGCACAACGCCATCCACGATGCTGCGGACGTGCTGCAGGTGCTGCAGTCCTATCGACCGCGGGAGGTCGACGTCGACGGGCTGCGCTACCGCGAGGGACTGAACGCGGTCCTGATCTCCGGCGGTGTCGCCACCAACGTCATCCCCGACGAGTGCGTCGTGCAGGTCAACTATCGCTTCGCGCCCTCGCGCTCGGTCGAGGAGGCCACCGACCACGTGGTCGAGCTCTTCGAGGGCTTTGACGTGCGCGTCGTCGATGCCGCATCCGGGGCGCGGCCGGGGCTCGACGCGCCACTCGCGCAGGAGTTCATCGATGCGGTCGGCGCGACGCCGCAGCCGAAATACGGCTGGACGGATGTCGCCCGCTTCTCCGCCCTCGGCATCCCCGCCGTCAACTTCGGGCCCGGCGACCCCTCCAAGGCCCACGCCGACGATGAGTCGGTGCCGGTCGCGCAGATCGTCGCGACCGAGCAGAGCCTGCGCGCGTGGCTCTCGCGAGCCTGACGCCTCCCCGCGCATCCGAGCGCGAGCGCTGGTGGTTGTGGCCGCTGGCGCTGTGGCTCGTCTCGCGGCTGGTCAGCACGGCGTTGCTCGGCGCCTTCGCCGGTCGCCAGGAGCAGAGCTCGTGGACGGCAGCGGGTCCCGATCTGCTCGACTACTCGACGATGTGGGACGCGCACTGGTACTTCATCGTCGCGATGAGCGGGTATCCCACCGAGCTGCCGCTGGACGAGTCGGGGCACGTGGGCGAGAACGCCTGGGCCTTCATG
The DNA here is from genome assembly GCF_045064095.1 of Agrococcus sp. Ld7. Taxonomy (NCBI): domain Bacteria; kingdom Bacillati; phylum Actinomycetota; class Actinomycetes; order Micrococcales; family Microbacteriaceae; genus Agrococcus; species Agrococcus sp. Ld7. Next base: position 20,609 of record NZ_JBISGY010000028.1, read on the forward strand.
CCGGTCTACCCGATGCTCGCGCGACTGCTCATGGTCGCGGGCCTGCCGTGGGAGGGTGCGGCCGTGCTCCTCTCGGTGCTCGCATCCGCGGCGTTCGCACTCGTGGCCTACCGCCTGTTCGCCGAGATCGCGCCCGGTAGGGAGCGCTTCGCGCTCGCGATCGTGCTGCTCTCGCCGCTCGCGCCGGTCTTGCAGCTCGGCTACGCCGAGGCGCTCTTCCTGCTGCTGCTCGCGGCCGTGCTGCTGGCGTGGAGGCTGCGCGAGTGGGAGTGGCTGTGGGTGCTGATCCCGATCATGGCGCTCACGAGGCCCGGCGGCCTCGCGCTCGCGCTCGCGCTGGGGCTGTGGTTCCTGCTGCGCTGGTGGCGCGAGCGCAGCGCGTTCGAGGCGCGGGAGCGGTGGATGCTCGTCGGGCTCGGCGCCTGGAGCGCGCTGTGGGGCTTCGGCTGGCTGATCGCCTGCACGATCGCGACCGGCAGCCTGACCGCCTACGTCGAGACCGAGCTCTCGTGGCGGTCGGCCTACATCGGCAGGCAGGAGCTGGTGCCGTTCACCACCTGGCCGATCGGGCTCGAGTGGTGGTTCGGCCCATGGTGGCCGCTGTGGCTCGTGGGCATCGTGCTCGCCGCGGTGGTGCTGCTCGCGGGGCCCTGGGCGGCGACCGTCGGCATCGAGGCGAAGCTGTGGGTCGTCGGCTATCTCGTCTACCTCGCCGCGGTGTGGTTCCCGCAGTCGTCGACGTGGCGCCTGCTCATGCCCATCTTCCCGGTGGCGGTCATCCTCGCGGCCGTGAGGCCTTCGTGGGCGCGCGCTGTGCTGCTGGCGGCCTGCATCGCCCTGCAGCCGGTGTGGATCTGGTTCTGCTGGCACGTGGTGGGCAGCGACTGGACCGTTCCCTAGCACAAGCGTCGCAGTGCGCGCTCGGACACTCGTGTCACCGAGACGTGAGATAATGGACCCACAGGAACTGAAGGGGGAGCCGCATGGCCGCCATGAAACCACGCACGGGTGATGGACCGCTCGAGGCAGTCAAGGAGGGCAGGCTCATCGTCGTGCGTGTCCCGCTCGAGGGTGGGGGACGCCTGGTCGTCTCCGTGAACGACGAAGAGGCTGCCGCGCTGCACAAGGCGCTCGGCGAGGTCGTCGTCACCGCTTGATCAAGATCGGCCGATGAGGGCCGATGACAACGGGCCCGATCCAGTGCGGATCGGGCCCGTTCGTCGTTCGATCCGAGCGCGGGGGCTCGCTCAGGCGGAGGCCGGCTCCGGCAGCCGCACGATCTGCAGCAGACCGTCGCCCACGGGCGTCACGGCCGCACGCACGGCGTCGGAGGTCGAGAGCTCCTTGAGCAGCGCGCGCAGGTCGGCGACCTCGTCGCTGCGCTGGGCAGGATCAGCCACCTTGCCGCCCATGAGCGCGTGCGCGACGAGCACGGATCCGCCCACCCGCACGAGCGAGAGCGCATGCTCGACGTACTCGAGCAGGTTCGCGGCATCGGCGTCCAGGAACACGATGTCGTAGCTCGCCTCGTTCATGCGCGGCAGCACGTCGCGCGCCTTGCCGGTGATGAGGCGGGCGCGCGTGACGGGGATGCCGGCCTTGGCGAACGCCGCGCGGGCGTGCTGCTGGTGGTCGAGCTCGGTGTCGATGGAGGTGAGCGTCGCGCTCGGGGCGCCGCGCAGCAGCCAAAGACCGCTCACGCCGGCGCCGGTGCCCACTTCCAGGATGGCTGCCGCCTGCGTCGTGGCGGCAATCGCAGCGAGCTGCGCGCCCACGGCGGGTGCGATCGGCGTGACGCCCAGCTCGAGCGATGCGTCGCGGGCCGCGGTGAGCGTCTCATCCTCCGAGGCGAGCTCGTCGAGGTACTTGGCGATGAGCGGTGTTATCTGCACGGTTCCTCCGACGTCGAGCGTAGCGACCGCGGCGCCCGGGGCTGTCCGGGGCTCGCCGCAGTGCTCGCTACCCTAGTGGGGTGTCCCTGGCAGGCATCACGCTCGACAAGCTGATGATCATTCTGATCCTCGCGGCTGTGCTCATCGGCCCCGAGCGCCTGCCCATGCTCGCGGAGAAGCTGGGCACCCTCGTTCGCACCCTGCGTGATCTCGCGGGCGGCGCGAAGGAGCGGATGCGCGAGGAGATGGGCCCGGAGTTCGACGACGTCGACTGGAAGAAGCTGGATCCGCGGCAGTACGACCCGCGCCGCATCGTGATGGATGCGCTTCGGGATGAGCCTGCGGCCGCAGCCGCCGCGGCGCCGAAGCCGAGGGTGCTGCGGACGACCGCGAGGCCGCGACGCGAGGCCGGACCGATGCGCTTTGACGATGAGGCCACGTAGGCCGCGCCTGCTGCCCGCCCGCGGCGGCACTGCTCGAGCTGCCCCAGCGACCCAGCGACGCTCGCGCGCAGGCTGAGCGCGATGTGCATCTCGGTCAGCTCGTGCGGACCGTCGAAGATCAGCGGTTCTGCCGGTGATCGCCGCCCACGCGCTCGTTGCCGCGCTTGTCGTTGCCTGTCACCCGCGCCATGACCTGCTGCGGATCGTCGCGCTCGATATCGCGCAGGGCGGAGCTCCGAACTGACGAGTCGGCACCGCCGGAATCCGAACCTACGGGAGTTCGCGCGCTGCGGCGACGGACCGGTCCGCGAGCGTCTCGCCGGCACCCTCGTACAGGCGGATGACCGCGTCGAGTCCGAGCGACTCAAGCTCCTCGACGTCCTCCTGGTACGACGCGACCGCGGCGACCGTGACCTGACCGTAGCCGAAGCTGCGCAGCTCGCGCAGCGCATCGATGTTGGCGTGCTGGGCGGGCATGGCGAGCACGACGATGCGCACCGTGCCCGATCCGATCAGTCGAGCCCAGAAGTCGTAGTCGGTGGCATCGCCCTCGACCACGTTGACCCCGCGCTCGCGCAGGTGGTGCACACGCGTCGGATCGTGCTCCACGCCCAGCACGGTGTACTGATGCGCCTCGGTGAGCTGCCGGTAGGTGGCGAGGCCGACCCGGCCCATGCCCAGCACGATCGCGGTCGCGTCGCCGAGCTCGATGGGGCGGTCGTCCGGGTGGATCTTGTGCGGCGGCCGCGCCGGCAGTCGCTGGGCGAACCTGGAGGCCAGCGACACGCTGCGCGGGTTCACCAGGGCAGAGACGATGAAGCCAGCGGACACGGCGATCGACAGGGACAGCAGCCAGTGCGGTGCGAGCCAGCCCGCAGAGACCCCCATCGCGGCGATGATCAGCGCGAACTCGGAGTAGTTCGAGAGCAGCAGCGCCGAGAGCACGCTCGTGCGGTTGCGCATCCCGAGCAGCCACAGCAATCCCCAGTACGCGAGGGCGTGCAGCGGCAGGAGGAGCAGCAGCAGCATCCCGACACCCACGTTGTGCCACGTCGGCAGGCCCTGGAACCCGATCGTGACGAAGAAGCCGACCAGCAGCAGCTCCTTGACCGTGAACAGCGTGTGCGACAGCTGGTCGGCGCCCGGATGCGGGGCGAGGATGAGCCCCATGACCAGCGCACCGAGGCTGCCGGAGAGTCCGAGCCACTCGAACAGCGCGTACCCGGGGATCAGAGCCATCGCGATGCCGAACAGTGCCCCCATGTCGCCGTGGCCGAGCCGGTACCAGTGCCGGGTCGCCCAGTACAGCGCCGGGATGACGATGAGCAGACCGAGTGAGAACAGGCTCGGCGCCTGGCCGCGGGAGATCGAGATCACCACCACGGCGACGATGTCCTGCATGATCAGCACGCCGATGCAGATGCTGCCGTAGAGCGCCTGCTCGTCGCCGCGCTCCTGCAGCATCTTGACCACGAAGATGGTGCTCGAGAACGACAGCACCAGCGCGAGCGTCGCGAGCACGTGCAGCGGCTCCGGGCCGAACGCGCCGAGTGCGCTCATGCCCGCGAGGAACGCCGTGCCGATGACCGTGAGCAGCACCATGTGTGCGCCAGCGGTGACCCATACGTGCTTGCCGAGCAGGCTGCGCAGATCCAGCCGCAGCCCGATGGCGAAGAGCATCAGCGTCACGCCGATGTCCGCGAGCACCGAGAGCGCGTCGACCTGCTCCACACCCAGCGCGTTGAGCGCGAACCCCGCACCGAGGAAGCCGATCAACGCCGGCAGCTTGAGCAGCCTCGCGAGCAGGCCACAGCCGAAGATCAACGCGAGATACGTCACGGCGATGCCCATGGGGACAGTATGCCGGGGTTCCAAAACGCCGCACGGCTCGCACGCATGAAGCGGCGCGAAGCGCAGATGCGCCGACGCCAGCGTCCCTCAGGCGGGCGAGATCGGCAGGCTGCGACCGGAGATGCTCCGGGTGCCGCGCAGCGACTCGGCGAGCGCGATGATCGCTGCTGCCGCCGGGTCAGCCGGTGCCTCGCGCACGACAGGCGCGCCCGCGTCGCCGCCCTCGCGCAGCGCGACCGACAGCGGGATGCGCGCCAGCAGCGGCACGTCCAACCGGCGCGCCGCCTCATCGCCGCCGCCGGAGCCGAACAGGTCGAGGATGCTGCCGTCGGGCTGGGGCAGCCCCGCCATGTTCTCGACCACACCGAGCACGCTCTGGCCCGTCTGCCGCGCGACCTCGGCGGCTCGCTCGGCGACGTCGGCCGCGGCCTTCTGCGGGGTCGTCACCACGAGCACCTCGGCGTGCGGCAGCAGCTGGCCGAGCGAGATCGCGACATCGCCGGTGCCCGGTGGCATGTCGATGAGCAGCACGTCGAGGTCGCCCCACCAGACGTCGGTGACGAACTGTGCGAGCGTGCGGTGCAGCATCGGGCCGCGCCAGGAGACGGAGCGGTTGCCGTCGACGAACATCCCGATCGACACCAGCCGCACGCCGTGCGCCTGCGGCGGCATCATCATGTCGCCGACCCTCGTGGGCTTCGCGTCGGTGCCCAGCAGTGCGGGGATCGAGTAGCCGTGCACGTCGGCATCGATGACGCCGACGGCCAGCCCGCGGGCGGCCAGCGCGACCGCGAGGTTGGCGGTGACGGTCGACTTGCCGACCCCGCCCTTGCCGCTCGCGACCGCGATGATGCGGGTGAGGGTGTCGGGGCCGAACTGCTGCGGCCGCGAGCCGCGCAGCCGCGCAACGAGGGCCTGGCGGGTCTCGGGGGCCATGACGCCGAGGTCGATCTCCACCCGCTCGACGCCGGGCACCGACGATGCTGCCTGCACCACATCCGCCTGGATGCGGTCGGCCGCGGGGCAGGCGGCCACCGTGAGCTCGAGGCGGATGCGCGCGATGCCGCCTTCGAGGGTGGCGGCGGGGATCATGTCGAGCTCGGTGAGCGGCCGACGGATCTCTGGGTCGATGACGGTCGCGAGCGCGCGCTGCAGCGCGGGGTCGATCGAGGTCACCATGGGTCGATCATCTCAGCGCGAGCGCCGACGCGCAGCCGTGCCCGTCGCCGCTGTCACCGAGCCGTGCGCTCGTCGCGGTCGCGGCGCTCGTCGAGGTCGTCGACGAACGACTTCAGCTCGGCGCGGATGAACTCGCGCGTCGCCATGTCGCGCATCGCCATCCGCAGGGCGACGACTTCGCGCGCCAGGTACTCGGTGTCGTTCAGGTTGCGCTCCGCGCGCAGACGGTCCTGCTCGATCTGCACGCGGTCACGGTCGTCCTGGCGGTTCTGGGCCAGCAGCAGCAGCGGCGCGGCGTAGGAGGCCTGCAAGCTGAGCACGAGGGTGAGCAGCGGGAAGCCCTGCGACTGCGGATCGAACTGCGCCGCGGGCGGCACGAGCGAGTTGTAGCCGAGCCAGAAGGTGCAGAAGATCGTCATCCCGATGAGGAATGCAGGGGTTCCCATGCCGCGCGCGAACGCCTCGGTGAAGCGGCCGAAGCGATCCTTCGACTCGGGCAGGCGGATGCGTCGGCGCTGCTCCTTCGGGCGCGAGAAGTCTTCGCTGCGCTCAGCCATGCGATGCCTCCTCCTGCGCTCGCCAGTCCTCGGGCAGGATGTGGTCGAGCACGTCGTCGATCGTGACCACGCCGACGAGCCGGCCGGCGGGGTCGACCACGGGCACCGAGACCAGGTTGTAGGCGGCGAGCTGCCGTGTGACCTCCGCCGCGGAATCGCTCGCGAGCACCGGCTCGATCTGCTCGTCGAGCAGCGTGCCGACGCGCTCGTTCGGCGGATACCGCAGCAGCTGCTGGAAGTGCACCATGCCGAGGAATCGGCCCGTCGGCGCCTCGTACGGCGGCAGCGTGACGCAGACGGCGGCCGCCAGCGCGGGTGCGACCTCGTGCCGGCGGATGAGCGCGAGCGCCTCGGCGACCGTCGAGTCGGAGGCGAGGATGATCGGCTCCGTGGTCATCAGGCCGCCGGCGGTGTCGGCGTCGAACGACAGCAGCATCCGCACGTCTTCGGCCTCATCCGGGTGCATGAGGCCCAGCAGCGTCTCGCCGCGCTCCGCCGTCATGTGGCCCAGCAGGTCGGCCGCGTCGTCGGGCTCCATCTGGTCGAGCACGTCGGCAACGCGCCCGTCCTCGAGCGAGGCCAGGATCTCGATCTGCCGATCCTCGTGCATCTCCTCGAGGATGTCGGCGAGGCGGTCGTCCGAGAGGTCCTCGGCGACCTCCAGCATGCGCTGCTGCGGCAGGTCGAGCATGGCCGATGCCGCATCGGCCGCGGGCAGCTCCTCGAGCGTGGCCAGCAGGTGCTCGGTGTCGTGCTCGGCGTCGCGCTCGTGGCGCACGTCGTTCCAGCGAGCAAGGCTGGTCGGCCCCTTGCCGAATGGGCCGACCTTGGGCTTGCGGAGGAAGAGCTCGAACACCTCCCACTCGCCGGGCCCCTGCTCGGCGATCGACAGATCCTCCAGCACTGCGCTGGAGCCGTTCTGCAGTGTGACCCTGCGGCCGAGGACGTCGGCGAGCAGCAGCCGCTCGCTGCCGCGCTGGCTGAAGCGACGATCGCTGATGGTCGAGGCGATGAGCTGGCCACCACCGATCGAGAGCACGCGACCGATCGAGAGGAAGACCCGCTGGCGGCCGCGATCCTCCACCACCAGTCCGACGACGCGGGGGGACGCATCCTGCCTCGGCACCGCGACGACGTCTCGCACCTTGCCGATGCGCTCGCCGGCGGGGTCGAACACGCCCGCGCCCGCGAGGCGCGCGACGAAGACCGTGGGTGCGCTCATGGCCACCAACGTACCGCGCGAGGCTGACGCCGATAGCGAACCGGGCCGCGCCTCGCGGGGTCGCGTGGAAGACTGGGCCGGTGAGCATGTTCCAGCGATCCATGGCTGGCGACCAGCATCTGCCGAACGGCGTGGTCGTCGCCTCCTACGAGACGTATGCGCAGGCGCAGGCTGCGGTCGCGAAGGTCTCGAGCTCCGACACCGAGCTCGCGGGCCTCGCCATCATCGGCAACGACCTGAAGCTCGTCGAGCGCATCGTCGGCCGACTCACCTGGGGCAAGGTCGCCATGCGCGGCGCGATCCGCGGCCTCGGCTTCGGTGCGTTCCTGGGCCTGATGTTCCTGGTGTTCGTGCCGGAGGCCATCACCTCGGTGCTGGTGTTCCCGCTGCTCGGCCTCGCATTCGGCATCCTGCTCGCGGTCGTGCAGCACGCGATCATCCGTCGCAAGCGCGACTTCGCGTCGACGCAGCAGGTGCTCGCGGCTCGGTACGACGTCGTGGCACCGCAGACGGTCGCCGGTCGTGCGATGCAGGTCATCGGCCAGCGCGAGGGCGCCGCCGTGCCGAGCGAAGCGCAGCTGCAGAGCGCGCCGCCGCCGCACGGGTCGCCGGAGCAGATGGAGCAGCCGACGGGCGCATCCGCAGACGGGCCGGGGGAGCGCACGGGTGCGTCGACGCCGGCGCCGGAGCGGCGCGAGCCGCCTCGCTCCTAGGTCGTCGAGGCGCGAGGGACACCGGCCTCGCGTCGAGCGCGCGCGATCAGCCTTGCGGTCAGCAGCGCGCGATCAGGAGATTGCGCCCGACCGCAGGGCAGCATCCGCCACCGCATCGCTGACGAGGTCGAGCAGGGGCGACTGGATGTTCCACCGCTGCCACCACAGCGGCACCGCGACCGCATCATCGGCCAGCACGACGAGCGAGCCGTCGGCCACGCCGCGCTCGAACTGACCGGGCAGCAGCATGCCCCAGCCGAGGCCCATCCGCACCGCCTGCGCGAACTCGGCGGACGCCGAGATGCGATGCCGGGGCGCGGCGGTGCGTGCGCCGTGCCGCTTCGCGAACCGCGCCTGCAGCGTGTCGTTCGCGTCGAAGTCCACGATGGGGGCGGTCTCGAGCGCAGCCCTGGTCAGCCCGTCCCCGAACCAGCGTGCCGCGAACGCACGCTCGGCGACCGGCACGTATCGCATGCTGCCGAGCGGTGACGCGATGCAGCCCGAGACTGGCTCGCGCTGCGCGGTGACCGCGGCCATGACGGTGCCGGCTCGCAGCAGCTGCGCCGTGCGCTCCTCGTCCTCGCGGTGCAGATCGAAGGTGGCGGGCGTCTGCGCGGTGACTGCGGTGAGCGCGGGCATGAACCACGTGACGAGCGAATCGGCATTCACCGCCAGCGGCACGCGCGGTGCTGTGGTCGGGCCTGCGGCGGCGCCGAGCGCGGTCAGCGCGTCATGCTCGAGCAGCGCGAGCTTGCGGGCGAGCTGCACGAGCGTCTCCCCGGCCTCCGTTGGGCGCACGGGCTTCGTGCGCTGCAGCACGATGCGGCCCGTGCGGTGCTCGATCGCCCGGAGGCGCTGGCTCACTGCTGAGGGCGTGATGCCCAGCGCGGATGCCGCGCGCTCGAGCGTGCCCGCGTCGACGACGGCGGCCAGGGTGCGCAGATAATCGAGCGGCAGTTCCATGCCGACCACACTAGATGCAGTTTGGCTTACGTTGGCGAAGAAACAATCGTTGGACTGCATCCGCTGGTTGTCCTAGCGTCGTGGTCATGGACCAGGGGATCGTCGCGCTGCTGTCGGGCTTCGCGCTGTGCCTCGGCCTGATCCTCTCGATCGGCGCGCAGAACGCCGTGGTGCTGCGGCAGGGACTGCGACGCGAGCACGTCGGCATCGTGGTGCTGGTCTGCGTGGTGAGCGACGCCATCCTGCAGTTCGTGGGGGTTGCCGGCGTCGCCACCCTCATCACGGCGCAGCCGTGGCTCGAGACGCTCGCGCGATGGGCGGGAGCCGCCTTCATCGTGGGCTTCGCGGCGCTCAGCATCCGACGCGCGATCCGCGGCGGCGGGTCGCTGGAGGCCGCACCGGACGAGCCGGCCGACCCGTTGCTGCACGAGGGAGCGGAGGGCGCTGGACGCGTCGCGTCGTGCGCAGACGCGGATGCGGCCAGTGGGGCTGCTACGCCGACCCGGGCGATCGCGACGGAGCGTGCCATGCCGACCACCGGCTTCACCACGAAGCGCAAGCGCGGCGGGCGGATGACCGTCTTCCTCACGATCCTCGCCGTCACCTGGCTCAACCCCCATGCGATCGTCGAGACCACGGTCGTGCTGGGCTCCGTCGCCGGCACCTACGGCGATGCCCGCTGGTGGTTCCTGGTAGGCGGGATCGCGGCGAGCACGGTCTGGTTCGTCGGGTTCGGCTACGGCGCCCGCTACCTCGCGCCGCTGCTGCGCACCGAGCGCGCCTGGCGCATCCTCGACGGCGGCATCGCGCTCGTGATGCTCATGATCGCGGTCATGCTCGTCACGGGCTGACGCGTCCGCGCGCCCATCCGCCCCCGCGCCCACCCGCTGCCGCGCCCACCCGCCACGGCAAGGCTGAGCGCCGCGTGTCGAGTTGTTGCAGCCGCGGGAGCGAGAAAGTGCAACAACCTGACACGCGTCGCCTGGATCGGCGGGGCGGGCGCGCGGCGCGCGTCAGCGCGCGCGGACCTCGCGCATCCACGTCTCGACCTCGTCGGCGGTGCGCGGGATCGCGGCCGAGAGGTTGACCGCGCCATCCGCGGTCACGAGGATGTCGTCCTCGATGCGGATGCCGATGCCGCGGAACTCGTCCGGCACCGTGAGGTCATCGGCCTGGAAGTAGAGGCCGGGCTCGATGGTGAAGACCATCCCCTCGCGCACGACGCCGTCGTGGTAGAAGTCACGGCGGGCCTGCGCGCAGTCGTGCACGTCGAGGCCCAGGTGGTGGCTGGTGCCGTGCACCATCCAGCGGCGGTGCAGCTGTTGGTCGGGCTCGAGCGAGACCTCCGCAGCGACCGGCAGCAGGCCCCACTCGGCGGTGCGACGCGCGATGACCTCCATGGCGGCGGCATGCACCTCCTTGAAGATGATGCCGGGCTTCACGATCGCGAAGGCGGCGTCGGCCGCCTCGAGGACGGCCTCGTAGATGCGGCGCTGCACCTCGCTGAACGAGCCGGAGATGGGCAGCGTTCGCGTGATGTCGGCCGTGTAGAGGCTGTCGACCTCGACGCCAGCGTCGAGCAGGATCACGTCGCCGTCGCGCACGGCGCCGTCGTTGCGGGTCCAGTGCAGGTAGCAGGCGTGGTGCCCGGATGCGGCAATGGTGTCGTAGCCGACGGCGTTGCCATCCAGGCGCGCGCGGCGGTGGAAGGCGCCCTCGACGACGCGCTCGCCGCGCTCGTGCTGCGAGGCGGTGTGCAGGTCGGCGATGACATCGTCGAAGCCGCGCGCGGTGGCATCGACCGCCGCCTGGATCTCGGCGACCTCGTGCTCGTCCTTCACGAGCCGCTGCTCGCTCAGGTCCCGCGCGAGCAGGTCGCCATCCGGGTTCGCCGTGGTCAGCTGCGACTCGACGGCGGGGTCGGCACCGGTCACGACCAGCACGTCGCCGGCGCCCGCGAGCGCGGCGCCGAGCTCGCTCAGGTCGGCGACCTCGAGGCCCAGATCGGCGGCGACGTGCGCGAGCGAGGGGCGCGGCCCGACCCAGAACTCGCCGATCGCCGGGTTGGCGTAGAACTCGGTGGTGCCGCGGCCGGCGGGTCCGCGGAAGTAGAGGGTCGCGCGGTGCTCGTCGGCACCCGCGACGGGCTCGAGCACGAGCACCGAGTCGGCCTCGGCATCCGATCCCCACCCGGTGAGGTAGGTGAAGTCGGGGTGGGCGCGGAAGGGGTAGTCGGTGTCGTTCGAGCGCACCTTGAGCCCGCCGGCGGGGATCACCAGCCGCACACCGGGGTGGAGGGCCGAGATGCGTGCGCGCCGCGCCGCCGCGAAGGCGGCTGCTGCGCGCGGCGACGGTGTCGTCTCATCGCGCTCGGCCCAACCCGACTGGATGTGCTCGGTGAAGGCCGACGACGTCGGTGTCGTCGAGCGGTTGGTGGTGGGCTGTGTCGTGGTGGAATCACTGCTCATGCCCCCAGTGTCCCACCGACTGGCCGGGGCGGGGGAGGGGCAGCGGGTCAGCGCTCCGGCGCGGCCGGGTTGAAGTCGGCGTAGACGGAGGTGAACACGCCGATCGTCTCCCCGTCCGGGTCTGGGCCGCGCTCCTTGAACTCGTTCATCAGCTCGAAGAGGCGCTGCTGGAACTCCTCGCGGTGCTCATCGTTGAGCTTCAGCCCCATCCAGGAGATGTCGATCATGTCGGGCGGCACGCCGTCGATCTGCTGCAGGAACGTCTCGAGCAGCACCGGGGAGATCTCCGGCACCCGAGTCGTCCAGGAGCGTCCTGTGGCACGGTAGGGCACCTCGCGCGCCCCGCCGGTGCCCGAGCGGTCGGGCTCTGCGGCGAGGAAGCCGGTCTGCACCAGCGTGCGCACATGGTGGAGCATCGTCCCGGGGTTGACGCCCAGCAGCTGCGCGAGCTCCTTGTTCGTACGCGCCTCGAACGCGCACAGTCGGAGCACGCGCAGCCGCAGCGGCGAGCTGAGGGCGCGTGCGCGCGCCTGCACGTCGGCATCACTCTCGGCCACTGCCTCACGGGGCTCCTGCACCATGCACACATGCTAGCGACATCGATTGACACTCCTCAATCGCACGCGCATACTGATCGACATGTCCCAATCACAGCCGCAGGCGACGCCACCGGGTGCGACGCCACCCGACGCGACGCCACCGGATGCGACGCCTTCGACGTCCGTGCGGGCCGGCGGTCCCTCCGCCGCGACGCCGGGGCGGGCGGGCGATGCCGGCAGGACCAGCTCGCTGTGGCGCGACGCGAACTTCCTCACGCTGTGGTCGGGCCAAGCGCTCGCGCAGGTCGGGTCGCAGGTGACCGAACTCGCGATCCCCGTGCTCGCGGTGCTGCTGCTCCAGGCCAGCGAGTTCGAGGTGGGGGTGCTGGGCGCCGCGGGTGTCGCCGCCTTCCTGGTCGTCGGGCTGCCGGCGGGTGCCTGGATCGACCGCTTGCGCAAGCGGCGCGTGATGATCTGGGCGGACGCGGTGCGTGCGGTCGCGCTGCTGGTGGTGCCGGTGCTCTGGTGGGCCGACGTGCTCGCAATGTGGCACCTGGTGCTCGTCGCGCTCGTCGTCGGCGTCGCGACCGTCTTCTTCGACGTGTCCTACCAGAGCCTCATCCCCTCGCTCGTGCGACCCAGCCAGATCGCTGAGGCCAACGGCAAGCTCGAGGCCACGGGGCAGCTGGCGAACATCGCCGGCCCCGCGGTCGGCGGATGGCTGATCGGCGCGATCATGGCGCCGCTCGCGATCGTCGCGACGGTCGCGACGTACCTCGCGTCCTTCGTGGCGCTCCTGCTGACGCGCGATCACGAGGTGCCGCGCGCCGCAGATGATCGTGCGCCGATCGGCCGCGAGATCGCGGAGGGCCTTCGCTGGGTGTTCGGCAACCCGCTGCTGCGGCGCATCGTCGGCACCACCGGCATCTCGAACTTCTTCAGCACGATGTCGTTCACGCTGCTGCCGATCTTCCTGCTGCGCGAGCTCGGCCTGAGCCCCGTGGAGATGGGGATCATCCTGTCGCTCGGCTCGGTCGGCGGGCTCGCTGGCGCAATCGCGACCCCGCACATCGTCCGTCGGCTCGGCGAGGCGCGAGCGATCCCGGTGAGCGCGATCGCGTTCGGGCTCGCTGCGCTCGTGCTGCCGCTGGCCGCTGCCGTGCCGACGATCGCGTTCCCACTCCTGGTCGCGCAGCTGTTCGTCGGCAGCTTCGCCGTGCTGGTCTACAACATCACGCAGGTGACGTTCCGTCAGCGCATCACGCCGACGCGCCTCCTCGGCCGCATGAACGCATCCGTGCGCTTCTGCGTCTGGGGCGTCATGCCGATCGCGGCGCTGCTCGCTGGCGGCCTGGGCACCTGGATTGGCGTGGTGCCGACGCTGTGGGCCGGGGCCGCGGGCCAGCTGCTGTCGACGCTGTGCGTGGTGATCGGTCCGTTCTGGCTGCTGCGGCGGCTGCCCGACGGCGGATCCTGACGCGTGGCTCGCTCAGCCGCCGGGCCTACCCTGGAGGGGTGGGGATCCTGAGCAGCGCGCGCGTCGCGCAGTGGCGTGCTGCCGCCGACGGGCTCGCAGACGCGGTGAGCGCCGCGCACACCGAGGGGGAGCACTCGGTGATCGTGCGTCGCTGGCCGCGCGCCGACGCGCCCTGCGCCGTCCTGGTGCACGGCATCGGCATGGGGCAGCAGTACTTCGGGCTGCTGCGAGCGGAGCTCACGCGCACGTTCGACGTCGTCACGCTCGACCTGCCAGGCTTCGGCACGTCCCCGGAGCCGTCGCAGTCGCTGTCGATGCCCGAGCTCTCCGACCTGGTGGCGAACGCGATCGAGGCGCACGCGAGCGTGCCCTGCGTCGCGGTCGGCCACTCGATGGGCAGCCAGGTGGTCGCCGAGCTCGCCGCGCGGCATCCGGAGCTCGTGCAGAGCGTGGTGCTGATCGCCCCAACGGTGAACGCGGCCGAGCGCACCGGCTGGCAGCAGGCGCTGCGCCTGGTGCAGGATCTGGCGAACGATCCACCGATCGTCGCCGCCATCGGCGCGCGCCTCTACCTCCGGACCGGGCCGCGCTGGTACCTGCGGAAGCTCCGGACGATGCTCGACCACGACATCCGCGCGGTGCTGCCGCGCATCCAGCAGCCCACGCTCGTGATCCGGGGCGACGAGGATCGCGTCGCCCCTGCCGACTGGGTGCGGCAGGTGGTCGCGGGCCTGCCGGATGGTCGCCTGCGGGTCGCGGAGGGCCGCGGGCACGAGGCCATGGTCACCGGCGCGGAGCCGGTCGCGTCGATGATCCAGGAGTTCGCCGGTGCCGATCACGCTGCGTGAGGTGCTCGTGTGGGCACGCGACTACCAGTTCGCGGCGCGGATGCACCTGAGGTCGACGCTCGACCCTCGGCCGCCGAGCGTGACCGGGATGCCCGGTGCCCGCGTGCACTGCATCATGATCCCCGGCGTCGTCGAGCGCTGGCACTTCATGGAGCCGCTCGGCAAGCGGCTCGTGCACGCGGGCCACGCGGTGCACTTCGTGCCGGAGCTGGGCAGGCACCTGATGCCGGTGCACGAGGCCGCAGTGCTCGTGCGGGTGGCAGTCGATCGCGTCGCAGCGGCCCACCCCCAGGCGCAGGTCGTGCTCGTCGGCCACTCCAAGGGCGGGCTGAGCGGCAAGCGGATGCTCGTGGATCGAGCGGGTGAGCCGCAGCTGCCGCAGCCGGCGGGACTCGTGGCGCTCGCTACGCCATTCGCCGGGTCGTCCCGCGCGAGGCTGATGCGGAATGCCGCGATCCGGGAGTTCGACCCCACGAACGAGTCTCTGCGCGCCCTCGCGGCGGAGCGGAGCGCCGACGCGCGCATCCGCGTCGTGCTGCCCGACATCGACCCGCACATCCCCGGCAACCTGATCCCGGAGGGCACGGCGGGCGTGCGGCTGCGCGCGAACGGGCACTTCCGGCCGCTCGCGACCGCCGAGGCGGCACGCGCGGTGCTCGCCGCCGTCGACGCGCTGACGCGCGCCCGCTGACGCGCGCCCGCTGACGCGCCTCTCCGCCCGAGTGGGCGGGGGCGAGTGGGCGCGGCGCGGCTCGCGGGTCAGCTGGTCTGGCGCAGGCGCACGACCACGGGGCGGTGGTCGGTGCCGGCATCGTCCAGGCCGGTGAGGACGCGCGCGGCGACCGGCGTCCAGTCGGGCGTGGCGACCACGTGGTCGATGGTCGTGCCGAGCCAGACCGGCGCCCAGGTCGGCCACGTGCCGACCGCGCCGGCGCCGACCGCGGTGGCGGCGTCGCGGCAGACGCCGAGGTCGCCGCCGTCGGCGCGGTGCTGCCACCAGTGATCCAGCGTCGAGTTGAAGTCGCCCGCCATGATGATCGAGTCGGAGCCGTCGCACAGGCCCGCGACGAACTCCAGGTCGGCCCGCCAGTTGCGCATCTGGCCGAGCACGGGTGCGACCGGGTGCGCGGCGACGAGCACCGGCCCCTCGCCGTCGTCGGGGCGCGCGACCACCGTCGGGAGCGTGCGGGTGCCGCCCACCTCGAGATCCGTCGTGTACTCGCCGAGCGCCGCGGAGATCAGCAGCGTCGTGTTCAGCGCGCCGTAGGAGGGGGAGTAGCCCGTCGTGTGCACCCAGAAGGGCTTGCCGGTCTCGCGGAGCAGCTCGGCGACCGCGACGCCCGTGGTGAGCGTCGTCTCGGGCAGCATCACCGCATCCGCACCGGTCTCGTCGACGATGCGCGCGATCTCGTCGACGCCGGGTTCGTCGCCGAGCGTGTTCCAGGTGAGCACGACGATGTCGCCGTCGACCCCCTCCGAGAGCGTCTGGCTCGCATCGACGCCGCGGGAGAGGTGGATGCCCGAGGAGACGAGCACGAACGCCAGCAGCAGCGACACCACCCCGAGCACGAAGGGCCGCACCCGTCGCCAGCCGACGAAGGCGAGGAAGAGCAGCAGCAGCACGATGGCGATGCCGACCACCCCGATGCGCATCGAGACCACCTGCGCCACGACCGGCGCCTGCTCGAGGCCGAACGCCTGCGGCCATGCGGCGACGGTCAAGCAGCCCGCGATGACGATGGCGAGCAGCCAGCCGAGGATCGCGAGCATGGTGCGAGCGTAGGCGATCGGCTGAGCGTCGTCGGGAGGGCGCGCGCGTAGGCTGGCGGCATGGAGCGACACCGGGCTGAGGGCGAGCCGACCGACGTCGACTGGAGCGCACTCGGCCCCGCCGACCTGCACACGCACTCGCGGGAATCCGATGGCATGGATGCGCCCGGAGCCGTCGTGCGCGCGGCCGCGGCAGCCGGGCTCGGCGTCATCGCGCTCACCGATCACGACACGGTCGCGGGGTGGGCGGAGGCGACGGATGCCGCTCGCGAGACCGGCGTCGCGCTGCTGCCGGGCGTCGAGTTCTCCTCCCAGATCGGCCCGGCGAGCGTGCACGTGCTCGGCTACCTGCTCGACCCCGAGGCGCCCGCGTTCATGGGGGAGCGCGAGCGCATCCGCACCGAGCGCATCACCCGTGCAGAGCGCATGGTGCACGCGATCGGCAGGGACTACCCGCTGCGCTGGGAGCACGTCGAGCAGCATTCCGCGCCGGGCGCGACGATCGGTCGCCCGCACATCGCCGACGCGCTCGTCACGCTCGGCATCGTCCCCGACCGGTCATCGGCCTTCGAGGGCATCCTGCACTGGCAGGGCGGCTACTACCAGCCGCATCGCGCACCCGCGCCGGAGGAGGCGATCGGCATCATCCGCGAGGCGGGCGGTGTCTCGGTGCTCGCGCACCCCGGCGGCAGGGGACGACCGGTGCTGCGGATGGGCGTGCTGGGCGACCTGGTGGACGCGGGCCTCGGCGGACTCGAGGTCTGGCACCGCGACAATGACGAGACCGACCGTCGACGGCTGCTGGCCGAGGCGGCGCAGCACGATCTGCTGGTCACCGGATCGAGCGACTACCACGGCACGGGCAAGCCCAACCGGCTCGGGGAGCACACGACGGATCCCGCCGTGGTCGCCGAGATCGTGCGGCGCGCCACGGGGTGGCCGCCGGTGCTGCCGCAGCGCTGACGATCCGCGGGACGCCGAGGCCGAAGCGCGGCGCTGAGAGCGCAAGGCTTCGGTGGCTGCGGCTGCACGCGAGGCTCGCGGCGCGGAATGCAGCACGGCCGCCCCGCAGCTGCGGAGCGGCCGTGCGCAGCGTCGCTGCGGGGAGGCGTCAGGCCTGCGGCGCCTGGGGCGCGTTCGCGCCGCCGCCACCGCCGCCCGAGCGACGGCGACGCCGACGCCGGGGAGCGGGGTTGCCGTCGTGGTGCTCGCTGCCGCCGCCGTCGTGCGTGCCGCGGCCCTCGACCGGCTGGGCGCTGGGCTGCTCGCCACCGGCATGCTGGTCGCGCGACGGTGCCCCATCGGCCTGCTGGCCCTCGCCACCGGAGCGACCGCGGCCGCTGCGGGTGCGCCGCCGCCGGCCATCGCCCTCGGCGCGCTCGGCACCGTCGCCGCTGCGACCGCTGCGCTCGCCGCTCTCGCTGCGACCGCCGCGCTCGCTGCGTCCGCCGCTCTCGCCGCGTCCGCCGCGCTCGCCGCCGCGGCCGCCGGGCGCGACGCCCTCGCGCTTGGCCTCCTTGTGGGGCGGGGTGGTCGTGAGACGACCCTTGACCCCCTCGGGGATGTTCAGGTCGGTGTAGAGGTGCGGGCTGGAGGAGTAGGTCTCCACCGGCTCGGGCCTGTTGAACTCGAGCGCGCGGTCGATGAGGGCCCACTTGTGCAGGTCATCCCAGTCGACGAAGGTGACGGCGATGCCGGTGCGGCCAGCGCGGCCCGTGCGGCCCACGCGGTGCAGGTACGCCTTCTCGTCCTCGGGGAGCGTGTGGTTGATCACATGCGTGATGTCGTCGACATCGATGCCGCGGGCGGCGACGTCGGTTGCGATCAGCACATCCTTCTTGCCGGCCTTGAATTGCGCCATGGCGCGCTCACGAGCCTCCTGGCTCATGTCGCCGTGCACGGCGGCGGCGTTGAAGCCGCGGTCGATGAGCTCCTCGGTGATGCGGGAGGCGGCGCGCTTCGTGCGCGTGAACACGACCGCCTTGCCGCGCCCATCGGCCTGCAGGATGCGCGAGATCACCTCGTCCTTGTCGAGCGCGTGCGCGCGGTAGACGATGTGCTCGATGTTCGCCTGCGCGATCGTCTCGTCGACGTTCGTGGCGCGGATGTGCAGCGGGCGCGACATGAAGCGCCGCGCGAGCCCGACGATGGCGTCCGGCATGGTGGCCGAGAACAGCATCGTGTGGCGCACGCCCGGCACCTTGGAGAAGAGCTTCTCGACGTCGGGCAGGAAGCCCAGGTCGAGCATGCGGTCGGCCTCGTCCAGCACCATCTCCTTGACGTTCGAGAGGTCGAGGATGCGCTGCTGCACGAGGTCGAGCAGGCGACCGGGGGTGCCGACCACGATCTGGGCACCGGCCTTCAGCTGGTCGATCTGGCCCTCGTAGGCCTTGCCGCCGTAGATCGAGACGACCGTGGTGGGCCGGTTGGAGGTGATGAGCTCCAGGTCTTCGGTCACCTGCACCGCGAGCTCGCGCGTGGGCACGACGATGAGCGCCTGCACACCCGGTGCGGGCGTCTCGCCCAGCCGCTGCGAGAGAGGAAGACCGAACGCGAAGGTCTTGCCGGTGCCGGTCTTGGCCTGGCCGATGATGTCCTGCCCCGAGAGCGCAAGCGGGATCGTCTGCTGCTGGATCGGGAAGGGCTCGAGGATGCCGCGGTCGGCGAGAGCCTGGACCATGTCGGCGTCGATGTTGAGGTCTTGGAAAGTCAAGGGAGTGTTCCGCCTGTTCGTATACTCCGGCAATCCTACCCGTGGGCGTGCGGGGGAACGTTCGGCGTCGCCCGTAGACTCCTGCACGTGGTGAAGTGGTTCGACCGGACGCCGCGCGACGTGACGCGCCAGCTGCTCCGACAGCACCGGATGCCGGTGGTCGGCGATCGCGTGCTGCTCTCGGACGTGCGCCCGGCGCTCGTGCCGTTCGTCGGCCAGGCGCTCGGACTCGAGCTCGAGCTGGTCGCGAAGGCCGGTCGCGTGCTCGAGCACGCGCCGACGCTCGCGGAGCGCAGCCAGCTCGCCGAGGTGGTTCGCGTGCACGCCAGCCGGGCAAACTCCCTCGCGCGCATCCTCGAGCGAGAGGGCGTCGAGGTCGAGGATGCCATGCGGCCCTTCGCCGAGTCGATCCATCAGTTCGCGCGAGCGACCGAGGGCGCCGACTGGTACGAGCAGCTGCTCGCGATCCACGTCGTCTCCGGGCTGCTCGGCGACTTCTTCATCGCGATCGCGCCGGGCCTGCCGGAGGGCGACCAGGACGCGATGCTGCGCGCACTGCGGGAGGAGAGCGCGCACCCGCTGCTCGTCGCGCTGCTGCACGGGGCGATCGAGGTGAATCCGAGGCTCTCCGACCGCATGGCGGTGTGGGGCCGACGGCTGGTCGGCGATGCGCTGCTGCAGATGTATCTCGCCGTCAACGGGCCCGACGAGACCGGTCGCGCCGTGCCGAGCCAGAAGCGGCTGGAGCCGGCCTTCAACGACATCGTCGCCTCGCACACCCGCCGCATGGACGAGCTGGGCCTGACGGCCTGAGGCTCAGGCCCGCTTGATCGCCTGCAGCTGGGCGAGGTACGTCGCGTCGGCAGCCGCGCGACGCCCAGGCAGCACTCGCGGGATCACCAGCGAGACGACGAGCGCCGCGACGAGGCTCGCCAGCCACAGCCAGCCGTTGTCGGCCGTGGCGCCGAGCGCCGCACCGATCGTCCAGACGATGCCGGTTGCGGCAGCGGCCGCCAGCGGGTGCAGGAACAGCCCCACCCACTGGCGCCCCGGCAGCAGGTAGCGCGCCAGCAGCCCGATGGTCGCGCCCATCACCATGGGCACGAGGATGAGGATGGGGAGCATCAGGCGACGAAGCCGATCTGCCGCGTCGACTCGCTGCCGATCTCGACGTACGCGATCCCGGCGCTGGGCACGATGTAGCGGCGCCCCTTCGCGTCGTCGAGCACGAGGTGACCCGAGTCGAGTGCTGCGAGCACGGCGTCCTCGACCTCCTTGGCGGCCTGCGCCGAGTCGAACGCGATCTCACGCGCAGAGTCCTTGATGCCGATGCGGATGTCCATGCTCCTGAGGATAGGCGATCCGCGCGGGCCGCTCCGCCGCTTCCGCGCCGGGCGAACGTCGGTGCGCGACGTTCGGACGACGGACGGCGGTGGGCCGCTCCGCGGTGTCGGCGGTCGTCGGTACCGTGGCGCTGTGACCGATCAGCCCATGCCCCTCGACGCCTCGCAGCGTGCTGTGCTCGACCTGCCGGAGGATGCATCCGCGATCGTGCTGGGCGTGGCGGGGTCCGGCAAGACGACCACGCTCGTCGAGCTCGTCGCCGAGCGGCTCGGCTCGAGCCCGCGGCCGGATGGTCTGCGGGCGTCGAGCCTGCAGCCGGCCGAGCTGCTCGTCGTCGCGGGCTCTCGGCAGGCGGCGACCGCGCTGCGCGACCGTCTGGCGGCGCGCACCGGGCTCGTCACCCCGGGCCCGATGGCGCGGTCGATGCCCTCGTTCGCGCACGCGGTGCTCACCGCCGCTGCGCTCGCCGACGGCCGGCCCGCCCCGCAGCTGCTCTCGGGCGCCGAGCAGGACCGCATCATCGCCGCGATGCTCGCCGGTCACGCCGACGATGCCGCCGCCGGTCTCCCGAGCGGACCGCAGTGGCCCGAGCACCTCGGTCCTCAGGTGCGCGAGCAGGCGGGCTTCCGTGCCGAGCTGCGCGAGCTGATGGCAGCAGCCGCAGAGCGCGGCATGACGGCCGATGCGCTCGCGCGCGAGGGCCGGGATCGCGACGTGCCCGAATGGGCTGCAGCCGGCGCCTTCATGGATGAGTTCGAGCGGCTGCAGCGGCTCGAGCGACGCGGTGCCGATGCGGTCACGGCGGCGTCGCTGCTGCGCGCGGCGGCGGCGCAGGTCGCCTCGACCGCCGTCGCCGTGCCGTCCCTCGTGCTCGTCGACGACGCGCAGGAGCTGACCGAGGGCGCCGTCGTCCTGCTGGAGGCACTGCGCGCCCGCGGCGCGTCGGTGATCGCCTTCGGCGATCCCGACACCACGACGGGCGGCTTCCGCGGCGCCGATCCTGCGCTGCTGGCCCGGCTGCCCATCAGGCTGGGCTTCTCCCACCTCGACGGCCGCCGTCTGCTGCTGCGCCACGACCACCGGCACGGTGAGCACGTGCGAGCCTTCGCGGCGAGCCTCGCCGAGCGCATCGGCGCGGCGGGCGCGAGCGACCACCGCGCCGCCGCTGCGGCGGGGGGCGCTGACGAACCGGTCGCGCTGCGCGTCGCCGCATCCGTCGACGAGCAGGCGCGGCAGATCGCGCGCGTCGTCCATGAGCGGCGGCGCGCAGGGGTGGCGCATGACGAGATCGGGATCATCGTGCGCACGGGCCGCATCGCCTCGGAGCTCGCCTCGATGCTCGCGGCGCTCGACGTGCCCGTCGCCTCCGGCGCTCCGACGCGGCTGCGCGAGGCGCCGGTCGTCGATGCGCTCGTGCAGGTGCTCGCGCTCGCGACGGGCCGCATGCCGCTCACGGGCGAGCTCGCCGAGCAGCTGCTGCGCAGCGACCTGCTGGGTCTCGACGCGCTCGCGGTGCGTCGGCTCAAGCGCGCGCTGCGGCACGAGATCATCGCCGCGGGCGACGAGGTGCATGTGCCGGGTGCCGAGCTCGTGCGAGCGGCCCTCGAGCACCCCGAGGCGCTCGAGGGGCTGCGCGGTGCGCGGGCGGGCGCCATCGCAGCACGCCGCCTTGCCCGCATGCTCGCGGATGCGCGGGCGCTCGTGGAGGCGGAGTCGCCGGCGTCCGTCGATCAGGCGCTGTGGGCGGTGTGGGCGGCCGCGGGCGTCGCGAAGCCCTGGCAGCGCGCGGCGCTCGAGGGCGGTGGCGTCGAACGCGCGCTCGCGAACCGGCGCCTGGATGCGGTCGTGGCGCTGTTCGACCAGGTGGCGAGGCTCATCGAGCGGCGACCCGACCTCGACACGGGCGGCTTCGTCGACTCCTGGCTGGCCTCGAACGTCGACGACGACTCGCTCGCTGCCCGCACCGACGGCGCGCGGGTCTCGATCGGCACGCCAGGGCAGTTCGTCGGCCGCGAGCTCGACACGGTCGTGGTCGCGAGCCTGCAGGAGGGCGTCTGGCCCAACCTGCGGCTGCGCGGGTCGCTGCTGGGCGCCAACCGGCTCGACGGTGACGTGACCGACGATGCCCGCGCTGCGGTGCTGCACGATGAGCTCCGGACCTTCGCGAAGGCCGTCTCGACCGCGCGCACAACGGTGGTGCTCGCCGCGGTCGAGAGCGACGAGGAGCAGCCGTCGCCGTTCACGATGGGTGCGTCGAAGGCGTTGCCGCACGCCGAGGCCTGGTATTCGCTGCGATCGCTCGTCGCGCACCTGCGCACCAGGGTCACCGCGCGCGAGGATGCGGCTGCCGCAGCAGCGCTGCGACGCCTCGCCGACGAGGGCGCGGCGGGCGCGGCGACGGCCGAGTGGGCGGGGCTCGCCCCGATCACGACCGAGGCCCGCCTGGACGCGAACGAGCCCGTGGCCGCCTCACCCTCCTCGCTGCAGAAGCTCGACGAGTGCGAGGTGGCCTGGGTGATCGACCGACTGGCGGGCTCGACGTCGAACCGCGCGGCCGGGTTCGGCACGATCGTGCACGAGGCCGTCGAGTCGTCGGATGCGACGGATGCTGCGGCGCTCGAAGCCGCGATCGGCGCGCGGGTGGGCGAGCTCGTGCACGAGTCGACGTGGGAAGCCGCGCGCCAGCGGGCCGACATCCCACCCATTGCCGCCCAGATCGCGGACTACTTCCTTGCGCTCAAGGGCGAGGGATGGCGCGTCGAGCCGGCAGAGCACGAAGCGCGCTTCGAGGTGCGGTTCGACGACGGCAGCCAGCTGCGGGGATCGATCGACTGGCTCGAGCACGGTGCCGACGGCACCGTCCGCGTCGTTGACCTGAAGACCGGATCGCACAAGCCGGACGCGCACCCGGAGCTGGGCAACCTGCAGCTGCGCGCCTACCAGCTGGCGGTCTCGCTCGGCGCCATCGAGCGCGTGCCCGCGCACTCGCCCACCGAGGCACGACTGTTCCTGCCCCGGATCGCCCCGAGGACGAAGGTGGTGGAGGCGTCGGCGTTCGACGACGTGCGCGAGCACTTCGTCGAGCACCTGCGCGCTGCGATCGACACGATGGGCGGGGTCGCCTTCTCCGCGTCGCCTGCCGAGCACTGCTACGACGACTTCTCCTACGGCCAGTGCGCCATCCACGTCCTCCCGGAGGTCACCGAATGAAGTTCAGCGCCACGGAGCTCGCGGAGCGGCTCGCCCATGCGGCGGGGAAGCCCGTGCAGCTGCCGACCGAGGAGCAGATCGCCGTCATCCAGGCGCCGACCGCTCCGACGCTCGTCGTCGCGGGCGCCGGCAGCGGCAAGACGCACACGATGGCGCAGCGCGTGCTCTGGCTGGTCGCCAACGAGGTCGCGCAGCCGGACGAGGTGCTGGGGCTGACCTTCACCCGGAAGGCGGCGCGCGAGCTGGCAGAGCGGCTCGAGCAGCAGCTGGCGCTGCTGGCAGCGGCGCAGCTGGTGCCGGCGGAGGTCGTGCAGACCCGGAAGCCATCGGTGCAGACGTACAACTCGTTCGCAGGCAGCCTGTTCAAGGAGTGGGCGCTGCTCATCGGGCGCGACCCGGACTCCGAGGTGCTCTCCGATCCGGCCGCGCTGCTGATGGCACTGCGGATCGCTCGGGCCTCCGACGACGAGCGGCTGGCGGCGATCGGCTCGGCCACCCGCGTGGCGGAGCACGTGCTGCGACTGGCCGGAGAGCTCGGCGACCACCACGTCTCGACCGGTCGGCTGCGCCGCGCGGGCTTCGCCGACGCGTTCGCGGCGAAGGCCGAGCTCCCGCCCGATCCGGCCGCGAAGCGCGCCCCGGCGCAGAAGGCGCAGCAGGACTTCGCGGCCGATATCGCCCGGGTCGGCGCGCTCGCCCCGCTCAGCGCGCTCGTCGACGCCTTCGACGAGCAGAAGCGGCGGCTGGGCGTCGTGCAGTTCAGCGACCAGGTGCGATTCGCCCTCGACGCGCTGCTGGCGCACGACGGCGCGATCGACGAGCTGCGCGATCGCCACCGGTTCGTGCTGCTCGACGAGTTCCAGGACACCTCGGTGCTGCAGCTGCAGCTGCTGGGCAGGATCTTCCGAGACCGACCCGTCATGGCCGTCGGCGATCCCAACCAGGCGATCTACGGCTTCCGCGGTGCGAGCGCAGGCACGCTCGCGCTCTTCCAGGATCACTTCGGCGAGACCGCGAAGGCGACGCTCTCGATCAGCTGGCGCAACGACGCGGAGATCCTCAGGCTGGCCGGGGCGATCGCGGACGAGCTGCCCACCCGCGCCGAGGTGCCGGTGGAGCAGCTCCGAGCCCGCCGCGGCGCGGGCCAGGGAGAGGTCGCGGTGCGTCACTGCCGCACGGTCGACGACGAGGCCGATGCGCTCGCCGCGTGGCTGACCGGGCACGGTGCCGGTGCGGGTGACACCACGGCCGCAGTGCTCGTGCGGACGCACGGGCAGGCGATCGACCTCTCCGCCGCCCTCGCGGCCCGCGGACTGACGGTCTCGCGCTCGGGCGGCGGCGGTCTGCTCGAGGATCCCGCCGTGGTCGACCTCGTGGCGGCGCTGCGGGTGCTCGGTCGACCGGAAGAGGGCTCGAGCCTCGTGCGGCTGCTCGCGGGCGCGCGCTGGCGGATCGGCGTCGCCGACCTCATGGCGCTCCAGCGCTCGGCGCAGCGCATGGCAGCGGCTGGCCTCTCCGACGAGCAGCGAGCGCGCGACCGCGGTGCGGTGGTCATCGAGGCCTCGTCGTCGATCGTCGACGCCCTCGACGCGCTCGTCGACGGGGCTGCGCTGGAGGGCGCCACCGACGCGGGCAGCGCGCGGATGCGGCAGGCGGCGACGCTGCTGCGCGAGCTCCGCAGGCAGGCGGGCATGCCGCTGCCCGACTACGTGCGGGTGGTCGAGCGGGCGCTCCGCCTCGACATCGAGGTGGGAGCGCATCCGAGTCGGTCGAACGCCGCGCTGGACGCTTTCTCGCGCGAGGTGCAGGCCTTCGCGTCGGCCGACGAGCGCGGGACGCTCGACGCGCTGCTGACCTATCTGGAAGCCGTCGAGCGCGGCCGCGGACCGGACGCGCCGCAGGAGGAGCCGAAGCCAGGGGTCGTGCAGGTGCTGACCATGCACGCCTCGAAGGGTCTCGAATGGGACGTCGTCGCACTGCCCCGGCTCGCGCAGGCCCGCCGTGACCCGAGCTCGCGCGGATGGCTCGACTGGGGGAAGCTGCCGTTCCCGCTGCGCGGCGACGCGGCGATGCTGCCGGTCTTCGACCACGACCAGCCGACGCTCCACGACTACCTCGCCGCGCGCGGCGAGTTCCTCGGTGCGCTCGCCGAGCACGGGGAGTCCGAGGGCGACCGGCTCTCCTACGTGGCCGTCACCCGGGCCCGCCGCGCGCTCTGGCTCTCCGGCGCACAGTGGTACGGCACCGGCACGACGCCCGCGAAGCCGACCCGGCTGCTCGAGCTGGCTGCCGCGACGATGGGCACCGCGCTGCTGGAAGCTGCCTCGAAGGATGACGGCAACCCGCGCGCCGGCAGCTCGGCGGTCGTGACCTGGCCGGTCGATCCGCTCGGCGGGCGCCGTGCGGAGGTCGAGCGGGCTGCCGCGCTCGTCGACGCGGCCGACCCGGCGCAGCCGACCCCGTGGGACGACGTGATCGAGCTGCTGCTGGCCGACCGCGCGCAGCCGACCCTGACGCTCCCGAGCCGCATCGCGGCATCCGGCTTCAAGGACTGGGCGGCCGACCCGGTCGCGGTCGCGCGGCAGATCGCCCGCCCGATGCCGCAGCAGCCGTTCGCCGCCACGCGGCTCGGCACCCTGTTCCACGGCTGGGTGGAGCGGCGCGACGGGGCGATCGGCCTCGGTGATGCGGTGGACGACGAGCCGCTCGACGAGGAGCTCGTCGGCATCGACGCGGAGCGGCTCGAGCGCCTCAAGCAGACCTTCCTCGCCTCGCCGTACGGCGACCGTCAGCCGGCCGAGACCGAGATCGAGATCCACCTGCCGCTCGCGGGCACCACGGTGGTGTGCAAGATCGACGCCGTCTACCGCGACGGCGATCGGGCGACGGTCGTCGATTGGAAGACGGGGCGCCTGCCCTCCGGTGCGGCCGATCTGGAGGCACGCCAGCTGCAGCTCGCGCTCTACCGTGCCGCCTACGCGGCGCACGCGGGGCTCGATCCCGAGCAGGTGGACGCCGAGCTCTACTTCGTCGAGCACGACCGTGTCGTCAGGCCCGATCGCATCGAGTCGCTCGCGGAGCTGGAGGCGCGCTGGCTCGCGGCCCAGCAGGCGGTGGCCGAGGCCTCAGCGGTCGGCTGAGGCCCCGCTGCTCGCGTCGTCGCCGTCCGTCACCGGCGCGTCGCCATCGTGGTGCGCCACCGGGTTCTCGACCGCTCCGGCCGCGTGGTCGGGGATCTCGGCAGACGGGTTCGACTCGCCCAGGTAGGCCTGCACGCCCGTGAGGTCCATCGTCTCGGGGTGCTGCGGAGCGATGGCGGCGTCCGGGTCGGCGTCGACGCGCGCGACCAGGCCGGCGAGCATCCCCTTCGCGTCCTCGACGATCGACGCGTCGTCGCGATCGACGCCGTGCAGCAGCCACTTCGCGATCTCGAGCTCTGCATGGAGCATCGCCCGCTGGCGCACCTGGCGGTCGCCGATGCCGCGCGCCGCCGCGTGCGCGTCGAAGGCCTCGTCGACGCTGCCGAACTGGTTTGAGCCCAGCAGGAACGCGAGGTCGCGGGCGGGGTCGCCGATGGACAGCGCGTGCCAGAGGTCGAGGCCGACGACCTCGGAGCCGTCCACGCGGAAGGCGGGGGCCTGCAGGTCGCCGTGGACGAGCGTGGGCTTGAACTGCCACAGCTGGTCGTCGCCCAGCGCCGACTCCCAGCGCTGCAGCAGTGCGGCGGGCACGACGCCGGTCGCGGCCGCCCGATCGAAGGTGTCGAGCAGACGCGCACGCAGCGACTGGGCGCTCTCGTGCGGCAGGCCCGCATCGGCGGCCACCGACGTCGGCAGCTCGTGGATCGCGGCGATCGCCCTGCCGACGCTGGTGGCGAGTCCGAGGCGTGCGGGGGAGATGTCGGCGAGCCGCAGGGGGGCACCCGCGAGGCGCGTCAGCACGAAGAGCGTCGACTTGCCTGCCGGGGTCGTGCCGAGCAACGACGGCACCTCGAACGGCAGTCGCGAACGGGTGGCGAGCGTGAGCGCGCCGAGCGCGGCCGCATGCGCCGTGGCGCTCGAGAGCGCGGCGACCGATCGCGGCAGGAGCATCTGCACGGTCGACCCGTCGGCGAGTCGCGCCGCGATGACCGAGCGGTGCTCGTCCGAGCCGTCCTCCGTCGCTCCGACGACATCGAGGCCCGGCACAGCAGTGGTGGCGAGCGCGGCTAGAGTGAGGGGGTTCGGGCTCATGGATGCCAGGCTAGGCCGCAACTCGCGCACGAGGGGCCGCGCCACGCGATGGAGGTGACGTGCCAAGCACTGCAGGCCGCGATTCGGTGCCACCGCTCGCTCGCTTCGGCCTCGATCGCGATCACGGCTCGCGCGTCGCCCCGGACGCCGTCGCTCGAGCGCTCGAGCTCGGGTCGACCCGCATCATCGTGATCGCCGGTGATCGTGCACCCGTGCGCGACGGGAGGATCGTGCGCTTCGCGCCGCAGGAGCTGCCCGGAAGCCTGCCGCACGTCGAGCCGCCGGTGCCCCTGAGCTGGATGGGCCGCCTCGTGCCCGATCGTGACGGGGAGCCGGGTGCGATCATCCTCAGCCAGCTCGTGCGGGAGCCGTTCGAGGTCGATGGTGCCGTGTGGCGCGCACTGCGCGAGATCGGTGCGGACCTCGACGATGCGGACTCCGGGCTGCTCGTGCAGGCCGTCGCGCTCGGCGTCTGGCAGCGCGAGAGCCTGCACAGCCCGCTCGACGGCACGCCCACGAGCTTCGAGGAATCCGGCTGGGTGCGGCGCGCAGCGGGCGGTGCCGCCCAGTTCCCGCGCACCGATCCTGCCGTGATCGTCGCGATCCACGACGAGGCGGATGAGCGCATCCTGCTGGGCCACAACGCCGCCTGGCCGAAGGGCCGCTACTCGCTCATCGCCGGCTTCGTCGACCCGGGCGAATCGCTCGAGGCCGCCGTGGTGCGAGAGGTGCGGGAGGAGACGGGCCTGGAGGTCATCGAGCCCCGTTACCTGGGGTCGCAGCCGTGGCCGTTCCCCCGCAGCCTCATGCTCGGATTCGAGTGTGTGGCGCCCGATCCCGAAGCGATCGTGCCGGACGGCGTCGAGATCCTCGATGTGCGCTGGTTCACCCGCGCCGAGCTCCGCGCCGGGGCCGTCCAGCTGCCCGGACGCTCATCGATCGCCTCCTGGATCCTCGAGGCCTGGCTGGAGCGATGAGCAGCGCGACAGGCGTGTCGGGCGCGGTCACCGATGCCGATCGCATCCTGGCGGGGCTCGACGAGCAGCAGCGCCTGGCCGCGACCACGCTGGGCGGTCCGGTCGCGATCCTGGCCGGTGCCGGCACGGGCAAGACGCGCGCCATCACGCATCGGATCGCCTACGCGGTCGCGACGGGGGAGCAGGCGGAGCACGCGTCGCTCGCACTCACCTTCACCTCGCGGGCCGCGGGGGAGATGCGCTCGCGCCTCGCCCGGCTGGGCGCGGGCGGCGTGCAGGCGCGCACCTTCCACGCTGCGGCGCTCGCGCAGCTCTCGCACTTCTGGCCGCGCATCACCGGCTCCCGCATGCCGGCGCTGCTGCCGCAGAAGGCGGCGACGCTCGCGGATGCCGCTGCGCAGCTGCGGATGCGGCTGCCGACGGCGCAGCTGCGCGACGCCGCCGGCGAGATCGAGTGGCGCAAGTCGCAGGCCATGACGATCGAGGACTACGGCGTGCAGGCGCGCATCCGGCCCATGCCGACGGGCATCCTGCCAGAGGCCATGATCGACCTCCACATGGCGTACGAGCGGGTGAAGGATGAGCGCCGGCAGATCGACTTCGAGGATGTGCTGCTCGCGACCGCGGGGATGATCGAGCGCGAGCCGGTCGTCGCCGACGAGGTTCGCTCGCGCTACCGGCACTTCACGGTCGACGAGTACCAGGATGTCTCGCCCATGCAGCAGCGGGTGCTGGCCGCGTGGCTGGGCGATCGCCGCGACGTCTGCGTCGTGGGCGACCCGAGCCAGACGATCTACTCGTTCGCCGGCGCCGACGCGGCCAGCCTCGGGCGATTCGTCCACGATCACCCCGACGCGGAAGTGGTGCGGCTCGAGCGCTCCTACCGGTCGACCGCCGCAGTGGTCGGCTGCGCGAATCGGCTCATGCGTGGCCGCGATGCGCTCACGCTCACCGCCGCATCGGGCGAGCCGGGCAAGGAGCCGACGCTGTCGGTGCACGCCAACGACTCGGCGGAGGCTGCGGCGATCGCCGCGGCGTGCCGCGCGCAGGTCGACGCGGGCGCCGACCCCGGTCGCATCGCGATCCTCACGCGATTCCACGCGCAGTCCGGTCTGCTCGAGCAGGCGCTCGCGAGCGTCGGGCTGTCGTCGACGGTGCGCGGTTCGGCCCGGTTCTTCGAGATCCCGGTCGTCAAGCGCGCCGTGATGATGCTGCGCAGCGCACCGGCCGACCGACGACCCGTCTTCCAGGCGGTGACCGACATCGTCATGGGGCTCGGCTATCGCGCTGAGCCGCCGGCGACGCACGGTGAGGAGCGGGCGCAGTGGGACGCCCTGCACGCGCTCGTCACCCTCGCAGAGGAGTCAGGGGGCACCGATCTGCCCGCCTTCGCGAGCGATCTGCAGCGGCGGGCGCAGACCGAGCACGAGCCGTCGGTGGCGGCGGTCACGATCGCCACCATCCACGCCGCCAAGGGCCTCGAGTGGCAGCACGTGCACGTGTGCGGTCTCGCCGAGGGTCTGCTGCCGGTCTCGCACGCGTCGACGCTCGCCGAGATCGACGAGGAGCGGCGGCTGCTCTACGTGGCCATCACGCGTGCGGAGCGCACGCTCTCGCTCAGCTGGGCGCGCAGCGCCGGGCACTCGGTCAGGCAGCCCTCGCGGTTCCTGGCCGAGATCGCGCCGCCGGGTGCTCCGGGCGCGCGTCGCGGTGCGGGCAGGGCCGGCGGCGCAGCGCGCTGATCGCGCCGTCGCGCTGGCGGATCCTGACCGCCCAGCCGGCCGGCAGCGCATCCTCGCTCGCACGCTGCAGCGCGTGCAGCACCGTCACCACGCACTGCGCCGACCCGATCGCGCCCTCGACGGACGCGAGGTGCGCCGGCAGCAGGAGCCGCTGCCGCGGTGCAGGGCAACGGGTGCACCCGCCTCCGATCGGCACGAACGGGCCGACCTGCAGCCACGCGTCACCGACCACCACGGGCAGCTGCGCGGCAGCCGAGCGCTGCAGCCGCTCGACCTCCGCGTCGGGCAGCCGCCACGACGCGACGGGCACGATGACGCCGTCGTCGCCCGCCGGGTGCCCGGCGTCGCGGGCGGCGCGGTGCAGGCGCTCCGCCAGCCGGATGCGCCCGCGCACGACCACTGCGATGGCGGGCGCCGTGTCGATCACCGCCGACGCGAGCGCGGCCAGGAGCGCGTCGGCCGCGTCGTCGCCGATCAGCTGCGCGAGTTCACGCGGCAGCACACCGCGGGTCAGCGCCGCGATGGCGCGCAGGGTCGGGGGGTCGGCGTCGAGCACCGCGACCGGCTCCTGTGCCCCGATCGCGATGCGGTCGGGCGTGCAGCGGAAGACGGCCAGGTGAGGATCGAGACGGAGCATGGGCGCATGGTGCGCCATCGCAGCGCGTGCCGTCGCCCGCTCTCCACAGGTCAGCGCGTTTCGGCGTCCCCGGGCTCGTCATCCGGGGCGATGTCCTGCGCGTCGGCCGCGTCGCCCTCGTCGTCGCCCGGCGCCTCGCCGGCATCGGTCGCAGCAGCATCGTCCGGGTCAGCGGGCCCCCGGCCGTCCTGCTGCGCTCGCTCGGCGTCGTCGAGCAGCTCCTGCAGCGCCAGATCCATCTCGTCGAGCTCGCCGCCGCCCTGCAGCCGCGCGATCACGCCTGCCGGGTCGTCGATGTCATCGGAGCCCGGCATCAGGTCGGGCTGATCCCAGAGCGAATCGCGCAGCTCGGGTCCGACGGCGTCCGTGACGCTGCGCCAGAAGGCCGCCGCCTCCCGCAGGCGGCGAGGGCGGATCTCCAGCCCGACGAGCGTGCCGAAGGCCTTCTCTGCCGGGCCGCCGGTGGCGCGACGCCGTCGCACGGACTCGGCGATCGCGTCCCGTTTGGGCAGGCGCGCGGTGGCCGCCTCGGTCACGGCATCCACCCATCCCTCGATCAGCGCGATCGTGGTCTCCAGCCGAGCGAGCGCCTCGAGCTGCTCCGGGCTCTTCGGGGGGATGAGCGCGCCGCTCGAGAGCGCCTCGCGCAGCTCGTCCGTGTTCGTCGGGTCGAACGACTCCGCCAGCTCCTCGAGCCGCTCGATGTCGATGTGGATGCCCTCGGCGTACTCGCGCACGGAGGAGAGCACGTGCAGGCGCAGCCAGCGTGCGTGGTGGAACAGGCGCGCGTGGGCGAGCTCGCGCGCTGCCATCCAGATGTGGACCTGATCCTCGGGGATCTCCAGGCCCTCGGCGACGGCGCGCAGGTTGACGGGGAGCAGCGCGGCCGTGTCCTCGAGCAGCGGGAACCCGAAGTCGCCGCCCGCGACGGTCTCGCCGGCAAGCTGGCCGACGACGTTGCCGAGCTGCATGGCGAACATCGTGCCGCCCACGTTCCGCAGGATCTTCTCGGCGCCGGCGAGCATCTCCTGCGCCTCCTCCGGCGCGTGCTCCTGCATCGCGCGCGTCAGCGCGTTGGCGACGCTGTTGGCCACCGGCTCGCTCATCTCCTGCCAGACCGGCATGGTCGCGTCGACCCACTGCTGCCGCGACAGCATCGTGAGGCCGGTGGCCGCCCCGATCTGGGTCGTCTCGCCGAGCCACAGCGAGGCGAGGTCGACGGCCTGCTGCACGCCCTCGCGCTCGGCGCTCGTGACCGAACCGGGGTCGCGCTGCACGATCGCGGCGGCCTGGCGGCTGGCAGCGGACCAGTCGATGCCGTCCTCGCTGCGCGACAGGGCCGCCTGCAGCTGGGCCATGATCGCCTGCAGCTGGGCGGGATCCGTCGGCATGCCCGCCGCGCCCGCGAGTCGCGATGGATCGATGGGGCCAGCGCCGGAGAGGAACTGCTGCAGCATCTCGCGCAGCTCGTCCTCGGGGCGACGGTCGTCGGAGTCCTCGGGCATGCGACTACGCTAGCCGCAGCATGTCCGAACCCGCCGGGAATCCGCCCATCCCGCCCTCCGCCGTCCGCGAACAGCCGGTCCACCGCCGCTTTCCCGACGTTCGGCCGCGGCGCCTTCGGCGTGCCGGCTGGGGCGCCCTCGCCGCTGCGGCAGCCGCGGCGCTTGCGCTCGCGTTCGTGCCATCGCCCTACGTGGTCGAGACCGCGGGCCCGACCTACGACACGCTCGGCGAGACCGAGGCGGGGCCGCTCATCGAGATCGATGGCGCCGAGACCTATCCGACCGAGGGCGAGCTGCGCCTGCTCACGGTCGCCTGGTACGGCAGCCCGCAGCGGCCGCTCAGCTGGATCGAGGTCGCCCAGGCCTATCTCGACCCGGCCGACTCGATCATCCCCTTGGACGCCGCCTTCCCGCCGGACGTGACGGTCGAGGAGTCGAACGAGGCGGGCCAGATCGAGATGCAGAACTCGCAGCAGGCCGCGGTGGCAGCGGCACTGCTGCACGAGGAGATCGACATCGTCAGCGACGTGCGCGTGGCGGGCGTGATCGCGGACGCGCCCGCGGACGGTGTGCTGGAGGAGGGAGACCGCATCCTGCGCGTCAACGGCGAGACGGCATACGACGTCTACTCCATCCGCGAGGCGATCGCCGCGACGGACGGTGCGACGACCTTCGACATCGAGCGCGACGGGCAGCCGATGACGGTCGAGGTCACGCCGCTCGTCGAGGGCGAGCAGCGACTGGTCGGCATCTACCCGTCCAACGAGTTCACCTTCCCGTTCGACGTCGACATCCAGCTGCCGAACGTCGGCGGACCGAGCGCGGGCATGATGTTCGCGCTCGGCATCGTTGATGAGCTGACGCCCGGTGCCATGACCGCCGGCACGGATTGGGCCGGCACCGGCACCATCTCCGCGCTCGGCGACGTCGGCCCGATCGGCGGGATCGTGCAGAAGCTGCACGGGGCGGTCGACGCAGGCGCCACGCATTTCCTCGCGCCGGTCGAGAACTGCGGCGACGTCGTCGGTCATGTGCCGGAAGGATTGACGGTCTTCGCGGTCGACACGCTGGACGACGCGATCCGGGCGATCGAGACGGTCGCCACGAGCGCGGATGCATCGGCACTGCCCACGTGCGAGGGCGCCGGCTCATAGGCTCGACGGTTACCATGGCTCGACCGCCTCATAGCCTTTGGAGCCCCACGACGTGTCTGCCAACGCCGAACGACCCACCGCCGCGACCACCGGGAGGCAGCGGCCCTCGCCACTGCTGATCACGGTGGTGATCGTGGCGGCCATCATCGGGGCCTTCCTGCTCTTCTCCGGCTTCTACGCCGACATCCTCTGGTTCGATCAGCTCGGCTTCGTGCAGGTGCTGCAGACGCGCTGGCTGTCGATGGCCGTGATGTTCGCGATCGGCTTCGTGGCGATGGCCGTGCCGCTCGCGCTCGCGGTGCAGATCGCGTTCCGCTCACGCCCCGTCTACGCGCAGCTGAACTCGCAGCTCGACCGCTATCAGGAGCTCGTGGAGCCGCTCCGCAAGCTCGTCATGTGGGCCGCGCCGGCCGCGCTGGGGCTCTTCGCTGGCATCGCCTCGGCATCCCAGTGGGAAGTCGCGCAGCTGTGGCTGCACCGGCGCCCGTTCGGCGAGGTCGACCCGCAGTTCGGCTTCGACGTCGGCTTCTTCATCTTCGAGCTGCCGTTCTACCAGCAGGTGGTGGGCTTCGCGCTCGCCGTGCTGTTCATCTGCGCGGTCGCGACAATCGCCACGGCGTACCTCTACGGCGCGATCCGCATCACCGGCCGCGAGTTCCGCATCTCCCGCTCGGCGCGCATCCAGATCGCGGTCATCGCCGGGCTCTACATGCTCGTGCTGGGCGTCTCGATCTGGCTGGGCCAGTACGCGTCGCTCGCGCAGAGCTCGCAGGGCTTCGTCGAGACCGGTGCGGGATGGACCGAGGTGAACGCGTCGATCCCTGCCGCCCAGATCCTCGCCGGCATCGCGGCCGTGGTCGCGATCTTCTTCATCATCACGGCGATCATCGGCCGCTGGCGCGTCGCGATCGTCGGCACGGCGCTGCTGATCGCTGCGTCGCTGGTCGTGGGCGTCGCGTATCCCGCGATCATGCAGCGCTTCCAGGTCGACCCGAGCGCGAGGACGCTCGAGGCCGAGTACATCCAGCGCAACATCGACGCGACCCGAGCTGCCTGGGGCGTCGACGAGATGGTGGAGACGGCCTCCGACGCGCGCACGGATGCCGAGCCCGGAGCGCTGCGGGAGGACGCGGAGACGACCGCGAACATCCGCATCATCGACCCGGCGCTCGTCACCGACGCGTTCGCCAACCTGCAGGAGTACCGCCCGTACTACGGCTTCGGCGACCAGCTCGACGTCGACCGCTACGAGGTCGACGGACAGACGCAGGACACGGTCATCGCCGTGCGCGAGCTGGACCTCTCGGGCCTGGACGACGACAGCTGGTACAACCGCCACATCGTCTACACGCACGGCTACGGCGTCGTCGCCGCCTACGGCAACCAGCGTGGCCAGGAGGGCCAGCCGGTGTTCCTGCAGTCCGGCATCCCCACAGAGGGCGAGCTCGGCGACTACCAGCCCCGCGTCTACTTCGGCGAATCGATGCCCGACTACTCGATCGTGGGAGCTCCTGGGGACCTCGAGCTCGACTACCCGCGCTCGAGCGACGAGGGCAGCGGCAATGCTGAGACGACCTTCGCCGGCGATGGCGGGCCGAAGCTCGACAACATCTTCAACCGGCTCGTCTACGCGCTGCAGTTCCAGTCGGAGCAGATCATCCTCTCGGATGCGGTGACCGATACGTCGCAGATCCTCTACGACCGCGATCCTCGCGAGCGCGTCGCACAGGTCGCGCCGTACCTGACGCTCGACACCGACACGTATCCCGCGATCGTCGACGATCGGCTGGTGTGGGTCGTGGACGGCATGACGACCGCGTCCAGCTACCCCTACTCGTCGCAGCGCTCGATCGCGCAGGCGATCGCCGACACCACGAACCCGACGCCGCCGATCGGTGACGTGATCAACTACGTGCGCAACTCGGTCAAGGCGGTCGTGGACGCCTACGACGGCTCGGTCTCGCTCTACGCATGGGACCCGCAGGATCCGATCCTGCAGGCATGGAACGAGATCTACCCGGGCACGATCAAGCCGATCAGCGAGATGTCCGGCGAGCTCATGAGCCACGTCCGCTACCCGGCCGACATGTTCAAGATGCAGCGCTCGATCCTGGGCAACTACCACGTGACGAACCCGGCGACGTTCTTCTCCGGCGACGACCAGTGGGCGACTCCGACCGATCCGACCGTCGGCACCACGCAGGCCGCGGCGCCCACGCAGCCGCCGTACTACCTGACCATGTCGGTGAATGGGCAGGACCCGGCGTTCACGCTCTACTCGACGTTCATTCCGCAGGACGGTCGCAATGTGCTCTACGGCTACCTGTCGGTGAACGCCGACGCGGGAGGGACCGACGGTGAGGTGGCGGACACCTATGGGCAGCTGACCCTGCAGATGCTGCCGAAGGATCGATCGATCCCGGGACCGGGTCAGGTGCAGAACCGCTTCGACACCGACGACCAGGTCTCGCGAGAGCTCAACCTGCTGCGGCAGGGAGCCTCGGAGGTGAAGAACGGCAATCTGCTGACGCTGCCGGTCGGCGGCGGACTGCTCTACGTGCAGCCGGTGTACCTCGAGTCGACCGGTGCGACCTCGTACCCGGTGCTGCGGAAGATCCTGGTGTCGTTCGGCGACGACATCGCCTTCGAGGACACGCTCGACGAGGCGCTGGACGCGCTCTTCGGCGGCGACTCCGGGGCGGAGGCCGGCGACTCGGATGTCGATCCGACCGACCCCGAGGGGGAGCAGCCCGGTGAGGAGCCCGCGCCCGAGGGCAGCCTGCAGGCACAGCTCGACGCTGCGGTCCAGGCTGCTGGCACCGCCCTGCAGGAGCGTCAGGCGGCGTACGCGGAGAACGACCTGGTCGCAGCCGCGGAAGCAGACGAGCGACTGACGGCCGCGCTCGGGGAGGCGCTCGCGCTCTCGGCGGAGATCGAGGGCGATGCGGCGCCGGCGGAGACGACGGCACCGGATGAGGCCCCGGCCGAGCCCGAGGCCCCGGAGGAGACCACCGCGCCCTAGCCGAGTTGCCGTTCTGCAGAACCCCTGGTAATGTTTCATCTTGTGCCGCGGGGTGGAGCAGCTCGGTAGCTCGCCGGGCTCATAACCCGGAGGTCGCAGGTTCAAATCCTGTCCCCGCAACAAGAAGTCCGCGAACTGCGGCACACGGAAGAGGCGCCCGAGAGGGCGCCTCTTCTGCATCTGTCGCGACGACGGGCCTGCACGCCCCGGCGCCGCACAATGGGCTTCGCAGTGCCCGCCGAGGCGGATGACCGCTTCATGGGCAGATTCTCGCGTCCGCTCGCGGTCGTCTTCGCAGACTTCGCCCGGGTGCACAGCGGCGCGCTGCTCGAGCTCGGCTGAGGCGCTGCCGTTCGACGACCGCGGGTTCGACGCGGCACTGGCGCAGCTGGTGGTGTCGTTCATGCACGATCCGGTGGCGGGTGTGGCCGAGATGGCCCGAGTGTGCCGCTCGGGCGGCGGAGTCGCGCGGTGCGCGTGGGATCACGAGCTAGGTCCGCTCGCGACCTTCTGGCGGGCCGCGGCATCGTTGTCCAGCGGCGATGGCACAGCGGCGATGGCACTGCGGCGATGGCACTGCGGCGGAGGCGTCCGAGATGGGACGACGGGCCGGCGGCCTCGAGCGCCTCCTGCGCGCGCGGTCTGCAGGATGTCGTGGAGGCGCAGATCGAGGTGTCGGTGCGGTTCGACGACCTCGACGCCTGGTGGTCGCCGTTCGAGCTCGGTGTCGGCCCCGCGGGCCAGCACGTGACGGGTCTGGGCTCGAATGACCGCGCGCGCCTCCGGGAGCGGTGCGGCCAGATGCTGCCGGAGCCGCCGTTCGAGGTGCGCGGTCGCCAACGCCGCACGCGGCAGACGCGCGTGAGCGTCGCTGGGAACCGTCGCTAGCGACTCCCGCCGTTCGAGCCGGAGAGCTCCGGCCGGCCCTCGCTCGGCTGCACGACGACGAATCCCGGTCCGTGGAACGCGAGCTGGAACGCCTCGCCGGAGCCACCGCGCAGCATCGAGCGCATGTTCATGCTGTTCACCACGCTCGGGTTGAGCGAGGCCGACCAGCACACCGCGGCGTTCGGGTCGACGAAGGTCGGCTGCTGCGAGCAGTCGAGCAGCAGCGGCTGGCCCTCGCAGGAGAGGCCGACGGTGCCGACGCCCCCGATCTCGACATTGAAGAGCCCGCCCGCGAGGATGTTGCCGCTGCGGAGCATCTTGATGTCCCACTGCAGCTCGGGATCGAACGCCAGCAGGTTCTTGCCGTTGACCGACAATCCCTCGTTCTCCAGCTGCACCGTGAAGACGTTCGCGGCATCCCGCGCGAGGAACACCTCGCCCTCGCCGCGCATGCGCATGAGCGAGGTCCCCTCACCGGTGACGAGCTTCTTCAGCATGCGGCCAGCTCCCGCACCCTCGTGCTGGAACTCGATCTGGCCCTGGTAGGCGACCATCGCGCCCTTCGCCGCGAGCACGTCGCGCCCGCCCGAGACGTTGATGCGCAGCATCTTGCCCGACTGCTTCACCCACCGGTCGGCCGACTGGCGCTCCTGATTCGCCTCGGCGAACAGCTCTGATCTCATGCTTCCCCCTCCAGGGCCTGCTCGAGCCGGACGACCTTGCCGTCGAGCTCTCCCGTCCAACCGGGTCGAATATCGGCCTTCAGCACGAGCGAAGCGCGCGGCGAGACCGCGAGCACCGCATCGGTTGCGCGCTTGACGACGTCGAACACCGCGTCCCATTCGCCCTCGATCGTGGTGAACATGGCGTCCGTGCGGTGCGGCAGCCCGCTGTCGCGGACAACCCGCACGGCGGCCGCGACGGCGTCGTGCACGGAGCCGTCAGGGCCCGCGCTTGCCGGTGCTACAGAGAATGCGACGAGCATCCTGCTCCCTTCGTCGCTCTGATCCTGGCACCTGACTCGTGATCGCGCGAGCACGGCGGCTTAGGCTGGTGGCATGCGAGACGACGAGGGGATGCTGCTGGCCGCTGCCGTGCAGTGGGCGCCGGGGGAGGACGTGGCAGAGAACCGGGTCGCCGCCGCGCACTGGATCGATCTGGCGGCCGCGCGCGGCGCACGGCTCATCGTGCTGCCGGAATACTCGCAGCACTGCTCCGCAGACCTCGCCTCGTCTGCCGCCGAGGCGGCGGAGACGCTGGACGGGCCGTTCGTCGCCATGCTTCGCGACCGTGCCGGGGCGCACGACGCGGTCGTTGTCGCAGGACTCCTCGAGCAGCTGGACGACGGGATCGCCAACACGGTCGTCGCCGTCGATGCGTCCGGGGTGCAGGAGGCATACCGCAAGGTGCACCTGTACGACGCCTTCGGCACCAGGGAATCCGACTGGCTGACGGCCGGCGACCCGGCCCAGGCCGTGGTGATCGATGCGTTCGGCACGCGCATCGGCATCCAGACCTGCTACGACCTGCGCTTCCCCGAGATGACGAGGCGACTCGTCGACGCGGGGGCCGATGTGATCCTCGTCCCAGCCGAATGGGTGCGGGGCCCGCAGAAGGAGCGGCACTGGACGACGCTCGTCACCGCGCGCGCCATCGAGTCGACCGTGCACGTGGTCGCTGCCGATCAGGCTCCGCCGCTCGGCGTCGGCTGCTCGCTCATCGTCGATCCGATGGGCATCCCGCTCGCTGCGCTCGGCGACGAGGAGGGGATCGCTGTGGCGCCGATCGATCCCGACGTGATCGTGCGCACGCGCACGCGCAATCCTTCGCTCGCGAACCGGCGCTATCGCGTCAGCTGACGCTCAGCGCGCAGGGGACGCGAGCGAGGCACCGCGCAGCCCGGCAAGCCGCGTCGAGGCCTCGTGCAGCATGTCGTCCGACTTGCAGAACGCGAAGCGGATGGTGGAGCGCAGGTCGCGACGCGACGGTCGCGCGAAGGCTGACAGGGGCACCCCGACGACTCCGGCGAGCTCCGGCAGCTGCCGCGCGAGCGCGGTGGCGTCCTCGATGCCGAGCGGCGCCGCGTCGGCGAGCACGAAGTAGCCCGCGTTCGCCTCGTGCACGGTGAAGCCTGCGGCCCGCAGGCCGCGCGTGAGGATGTCGCGCTTGCGCGCGAACGAGGCGACGTTCGTCTCGAAGTGCTCGTCCGGGAGGCGCAGACCGACGGCGATCGCGGGTTGGAATGGCGTGCCGTTGACGAAGGTCAGGTACTGCTTGACGGCGCTGATCTGCGCGATCCGCTGGGGCGTCGCCATGATCCAGCCCACCTTCCAGCCGGTGAGCGAGAAGGTCTTGCCGGCCGAGGAGATCGAGACGAGGCGCTCCCTGGCGGCGTCGAAGGACGCGAGCGGCACGTGCTGCTCGTCGTAGACCAGGTGCTCGTAGACCTCGTCGGTGACGATGATCGCGTCGCGGCGCTCGGCGACGCGGATGATGTGCCGCATCGTCTCCTCGCTGAAGACCGAACCGGTCGGGTTGTGCGGGGAGTTGACGAGGATCATCTTCGTGCGCGGCGACGTCGCGCGCTGCAGCCGGTCGATGTCAGGCTCGAAGTCGGGGGCTGCAAGCGGCACCGGCACGAGCACCGCGCCGGCCAGCGCCGCGATCGCAGCGTAGGCGTCGTAGTACGGCTCGAACACGATCACCTCGTCGCCGGGGTTCAGGTAGGCCAGCATCGTGGCGGCCAGGGCCTCGGTCGCGCCAGCGGTCACCAGCACGTCCCCCCGGCCGAGCCCGATGCCGTAGAAGCGACGCTGGTGCTCGATGATCGCGTCGATGAGCTCGGGTGCGCCACGCGCCGGTCCGTACTGGTTCCGGCCGTGATCGATGGCGTGCTTCGCCGCGTCGAGCACCGCTCGGGGGCCGTCCTCATCGGGGAAGCCCTGGCCCAGGTTCAGAGCCCCCGTCTTCGTCGCGAGGGCGGTCATCTCGGCGAAGACGGTGGGCGCGAGCCGGCCGTCAGCACCCAGCAGGCCCGCGCCTGCGGCCGTGCGCTGCCATGGTGCCTGTTCCATGATCCGACGCTACCCGGTTCCCGGTCGTTCCGAACCGGTGACATGGCAGTCGCGTAGGAATCGCATGGATTCGGATGCCACGCTGGGGACCATGACGAACCCGTACTCCAGCGTGCCGAACCCGATGGGACCGCAACGGCCTCCGCAGCAGCCGGTGCCGCACTCCGAGCAGTCACTCCCCCCGCAGCCGCAGAACTGGCAGCGGTGGCAGGCGCCGGGTGGGCCTCGGGAGAGCGCGGCCGGCACCTCGACCGGCTATGCGCAGCCCTCCTACTCGGCGCCCGTGTACTCGAACGGCGGCGTGATGCACGATGGCTCTGCGCTCGGCGGCAGGTCGGCGCCCGACGCGACGCGACCGGCGGCCGCGGTCAAGCCCCGCAGGCGCACCGGATTCGTGGTGGGCACGCTCCTCGCGGCGGTGCTCCTCGGCGGTGGAGCAGGCTTTGCCGGTGGCGTGCTGGCAGACGGAGCGCAGCCGCAGACGCAGTCGGCGCCCGGGGCCACCGGCGCGACCGGTGAGCCGGTCACGAACCCGGGCACGATCGCTGATGTCGCGGCAGCCGCCGGTCCATCGGTCGTCACGGTGCAGGCATCGTCCAGCACCGGGTCCGGCGAGGGCTCCGGCGTCGCCGTCGCTGCCGGCGGCTACATCGTCACCAACAACCACGTCGTCACGCTCGGCGGCCAGGCAGCGAACGCGACCATCACGGTCGAGACCAGTGACGGCAGGCTGCTCGCGGCTGAGATCGTCGGCACCGACCCCGTCGTCGACCTGGCAGTGATCAAGGTCGACGCAGACCTGCCGGTGATCACGTTCGCCTCGAGCGACGACGTGCGCGTCGGCGACAGTGCGATCGCCATCGGGGCGCCCCTCGGGCTCTCGAACTCGGTCACCGACGGCATCGTCTCGGCGGTCGACCGCGGGCTCCGCATCGCGTCGAGCGCCGCACCGCAGAATGCCGACGAGCAGCAGAGCGAGCAGTCGCCGTTCGGCTTCTGGCAGCCGAACGGAGCCCAGGCGGCGCAGCAGGAGATCTCCATCCCCGTGGTGCAGACCGACGCGTCGATCAACCCGGGCAACTCGGGCGGAGCGCTGCTCAACAGCGGCGGTCAGCTCATGGGCATCAACGTCGCCATCGCGAGCCTCGGTGCGTCGGACGGCGAGACCGGAGGGTCGATCGGCATCGGCTTCGCGATCCAGTCGAGCCTCGTGCAGCGCGTGGTCGAGGAGATCATCTCCACGGGCGAAGCGAGCCACGGCCTGCTCGGTGCAAGCGTGAGCGACGTGACGGATGCCTCCGTCGGCACCGTCGGCGCGCAGATCCGTGAGCTCTCGGACGGCGGCGCAGCCTCGGCGGCGGGGCTCCAGGTCGGGGACGTGATCACCGAGATCAGCGGCCAGCCGGTCACCGGTGCGATCGACGCCACCGCGCAGGTGCGCTCCTATGCGGGCGGCAGCGAGGTGACGGTCACCTACCTGCGCGACGGGCAGGAGGCCGACGTGCAGGTCACGCTCGGCGAGCTCGGCTAGCTGCCGCTCCCGCGCTCGTCCAGCGGCGCGTCGCCCGGTGATTCCACCGGCGGCGCGCCGTCGGGCGTCCTGCCAGCGCTGTCGGCGGGGAATGCGTCGTCGCCCGCCCTCTTCGCGGCCGCGCGATCGCGCAGCCGTCGCATCCCCCCGGCCAACCCATCGCGCTCGATCTGGCGTGCCTGCGTGATGCGCTCGCCGAGGCTGGGACGCACCTCCTTGATGCGCGGGGCGAGGTTGGCGTCGAAGTGCAGCGGCGCGGGACCGAATGCCTCGCGAGCTGCCTTCACGACCTGTCGTCCGAGAATGTTGTTGCCGACCCCGCCGATCACGGCGCCGATGCCGAAGGGCATCGCCCGGCCCAGCATCGAGGCGCCGGTGTTGCGCGCCATGCGTCGCAGGAACGCGCGCCGCATGGAGTCGATGACCTGCCCCATCGCGCCGGACGGCATGGTCGACGTGATGAGCCGCCCCCAGTAGGCGTTGCCTGACACGCCGCCGCGTCCGAGCGCCTGCTCAGCCGCGCGCTTGACGAGCGACTGGCCCCCGTTGCCGAGCATGAGACCCATGACGAGTGCCTTCGCGCGCTGCTCGTCCTGCACGGCGATGCCGTGCACCTCGGTGACGGCCTGCCCGAAGAAGGCGCTGGCCTCGAGGAAGCCAGCGGTCTCCGCGACCGTCAGCCCGATCGCCGCGGCCGTGCCGACGCCGGGCGCGACGGCGGTGGCGCCGACGGCAGCACCGCCCGTCGAGACGGCAGAGAGGTACTGCTTCTCGAGCCGCGCGATGACCTGCTCGGGAGTGAGGTCCGGATGCTTGCGGCGCAGCGCGCGCAGATGGTTGATGACGAGCGGCCGCTGCACGCCGAGGATGCCGTCGAGCGTCTTCAGCATCCAGCCGAGATCCTCGTGCTCTTCCATCTCACCCATCGATTCCCCCTTGTTCGTCGTGACGCGCACCACGTGCGCTCCGTGATGCATCCTCGCGCACGCACCCCGCAGAAGCGCTGAACGTGGGATCATGGATCCATGACGACGACAGGACCCGACACCGCAGGACCCGACTCGATCGGCACCGGCGGCGGCACCGATGTGCTCGACCGCGAGCTCGAGCAGCTGCTCAACGAGGAGTCGGTGGAGGATGGCGACCACGATCGCTTCTCGCACTACGTGAAGAAGGAGAAGATCCTCCAGTCGGCGCTCTCGGGCAAGGCGGTGCGGGCGCTGTGCGGCAAGAAGTGGACGCCGGGCCGCGACCCGGAGAAGTTCCCGATCTGCCCCGCCTGCAAGGAGATCTACGAGAAGCTGCGCAGCGAGTAGCCGCTCAGCGGAAGACGGTGGGGATCGCGGGCTCTCCCCGAGCCAGGCGGTGCGCATCGGCGGGGAGCTCGGCCACGGAGAGCGCATGGCGCTCGCGGGCTGCCTCCACGCCCGCCGCGCCCAGCCAGCGCTCATCGATCTCGCCATCGGTCACCAGCGGCACCTGCAGCGCGCGCCCGTCAATGGCCGCGTCCTCCAGCGCGCCCTCGCCGAGCAGCACCGTCTCCTCGACGGCGATCCCCTCGTGCAGGCGGCGCGCGGC
Source organism: Agrococcus sp. Ld7 (assembly GCF_045064095.1). NCBI lineage: Bacteria > Bacillati > Actinomycetota > Actinomycetes > Micrococcales > Microbacteriaceae > Agrococcus > Agrococcus sp. Ld7. Next base: position 64,138 of record NZ_JBISGY010000028.1, read on the forward strand.
GACCTTCTCGCCGCCCTTCGACGCCTTGTTCTCCGAGTGCTTGGCCACGCCGACCCATTCGCCGTCGTCGCCCTGCCGGGCGACCAGCTTGTAGACCATGCCCGCTGCGGGGGCACCGGAACCGGTGACGACGCTCGTGCCGACGCCGTAGGCGTCCACCGGGCTCGCCTGCAGGCCGGCGATCGCGTACTCGTCCAGATCGCTCGTGACCGTGATGCGCGTGCCCGTGGCGCCCAGCGAGTCGAGTAGGGCGCGTGCCTCACCGGCGACCTCGGCGAGGTCACCGGAGTCGAGGCGGATGCCGCCGAGCTCGGTGCCCGCGATCTCGACGGCCGTGCGGATGCCCTGCTCGATGTCGTAGGTGTCGACCAGCAGCGTGGTGCCGACGCCGTGTGTCTCGATCTGCGCCTGGAAGGCCGCGGCCTCTGAGTCGTGCAGCAGCGTGAACGAGTGTGCGGCCGTGCCCATGGTCGGTATGCCCCAGCGGGCGCCTGCCGCAAGGTTCGACGTGGCGGAGAAGCCCGCGATGTAGGCAGCGCGCGCGGCCGCGATCGCCGCCTCCTCGCTCGCGCGGCGAGAGCCCATCTCAGCGACGGGGCGATCCCTCGCCGCACGCGTCATGCGCGTTGCCGCGTTGGCGACGGCGGAGTCGTAGTTCAGCACCGACAGCGCGACCGTCTCGAGCACCACGGCCTCGGCGAAGCTGCCCTCGACGACCAGGATCGGCGAGCCGGGGAAGTAGAGCTCGCCTTCCGCGTAGCCGCGGATGCTGCCGGAGAATCGATAGTCGGCGAGCCAGTCGAGCAGGTCGCCGGAGACGACTTCTGCGTTGCGCAGGAACGTCAGCTCCGCATCGCCGAAGCGGAACTCGGCGACGCGCTCCAGGAAGCGGCCCGTGCCGGCGACGACGCCGTAGCGCCTAGCTCCGGGGAGGCGCCTGGCGAACACCTCGAAGACGGAGGGACGGAACGCCGTGCCGCTGCGCATCGCGGCATCGATCATCGTCAGCTCGTAGCGGTCGGTCATGAGCGCGGTGTCGGTCACCCGGCCAGCCTACGTCGACCGGCGCTCGGCGGTCTGCGTGCGTGCAGGGGGAGCGGGTACCGTGGCCCGGTGCCGAGCAGCGAACACGACCCCGAGCCGAAGCCCCGGCGTCCCCTGCCGGACGGCGTCGAGGTTCGCGAACCGGTGCCGCAGGACGCGCCCGCATGGGCGATGTTCCTGGTGGAGGAGCAGCAGCGCACCTACGCGGGCCGCCTGCCCGGTGACTTCGCGATCCGTGGGCTCGCGCAGGCGAACGTCGTCGGCCTCGCGCGGGCGTTCGGGGATCCCGGGCGGCGGGCCGCAATGCGACGGATCGCCTGGCACGACGGCCGCGTCGTGGGTGTCGCATCGACGAGCTCGGCACCGGCGGCCTGGGAGGAGGAGCTGGGCCTCGTCCCTCCGCCCGCCGATCGGGAGCTCGACCGGCTGTACGTGCACGCCGACATGCACGGCACGGGTTTGGGCGCGGCGCTGTTCGATGCGGTCATGGACGAGCGTGCCCACTATCTGTGGCTCATCGACGGGAACGACCGCGCCGCCCGGTTCTACGAGCGGCGCGGGTTCCGTCACCTCGACGAGCAGGTGGAGACGGGCCCAACCTGGGGAAGCATCCCAATGCACCGGATGTTGCGGCCGGAGCGCTCAACCGCAGGTTGAGCGCGGAGGCCGCAAGGTCGAGGAGCGTGCGGCCTCCGGCCGCCCGCGTCACGAGACCTAGCCGAGCGGACCGGCCTCCGCTTGGTCTCTCTAATGGTGGATGCCGGTCCGTGATCGGTGCAGGCTGGCTTCGGTGATGGTCGGGCGTGGCTCTACTGGTCTCTGACCCTGAGTGATCGGGTGTCTTGGTCACGACATGCCCGCCTGGCGGTCGCCGGAGCCGGCCCGAGACCTGCCTTGGCTTGATAGAAGCATGCCCGACCCGTGAGGGTCGTGGCTCCTTAGAGAGTTGCCGCAGCGGGTTCTTCTC
>NZ_JBISGY010000029.1:0-94170 GCF_045064095.1 Agrococcus sp. Ld7
CGCCGCACCTCCCAAGGCAAAGGCGCCAAAGACATCCAGCGCATCCTCAAACGCTACGTCGCCCGCGCCATCTTCCGACACCTCGAAACCGCCATGGCTTGACAACACCCATAGAAGCGTCGTGACGCGCGCCGGGCTGCGCCCGACCCGTTCCTCGACCAACGAGATCGGTCGAACGGCTGCTGGAGTCGAACGGGTCTCGTGACGCGCGCCGGGCTGCGCCCGACCCGTTCCTCGACCAACGGACCCGTCAAGCAGACTGCTCAGTCGAGCAGGCCCTGCTCCTCCAGCCACGCCTGCGCGATGTCGGCGGCGGGGGACTGCTGCTCGACGCTCTGTCGGTTGAGGTCGATGAGCGCATCCGCGGTCAGCGCGGCGCTCACCTCGTTCACCGTCTCCCGCGCGTCCTCGTCGACGCTGTCAGACGCGATCGGCACGACGTTCGAGGCGAGGAACAGGCCCTCGGGGTCCTCGAGCACGACCAGGTCGTTCTGCGCGATCGTCGGGTCCGCCGTGTACACGATCGCGAGCTGGATGTCGCCATCCTGCAGCGCCTGGATCGTGAGCGGGCCGCCGCCATCCTCGATGGGCGTGAAGTCGACCTCGATGCCGTAGACCTCGGCGAGGCCCATCGGGCCGTTCGGTCGCGTCTCCGCCTCGGAGTTGGCGCCCATCGTCAGCGGCTCGTCGACGTTCGCGAGGTCTGCGACCGTGGTGAGGTCGTGCTCCTCTGCGAACTCTCGCGTCACGACGTAGGAGTCCTGGTCGGATGCCGCAGCCTGGTCGAGGATCGTGAGTCCCTCGGGTGCCGCTTCGACGAGCGCCGCGTAGACGTCGTCGCTCGTGCGCGCCTCCGGCTCCTCCGTCCAGTACTGCAGCAGCGGCCCCGTGTACTCGGGGAAGAGGTCGATCGCGCCCGACTCGATCTCGGGCATGTAGACCTCCCGCTGCCCGATGCGCAGCTGCCGGTCGATCGTGTAGCCGTCGGCTTCGAGCGCCTGTGCGTAGAGCTCGGCGATGATCTCGTTCGAGTAGTAGTCCTGCGAGCCGACGACGAGCGTGCCGGCGTCGCCCTCGCTCGCGGGCGTCGTCTCTCCGCCCTCCGCGAGCGGATCGGCGCTGGCGCAGCCGGCCAGCAGCACTCCTGCGGCGCCGATGGCGGCGATCGTGCGCGCAGCCCTGCCTCGTGTGATGTTCATGCGGTGATCCTCTCAGACGCAGGGGCCTGCGCGCGGTGGGGTTCGGCGCGGCGAGACGCCGCGGATTGGACGATCTGGAACAACAGCTCGACGACGAGGGCGAGCAGCGCGACGAGGATGGATGCGGCGAGCATCATGTCGTACCGCTGCGTCTTGATGCCGAGGAAGAGGATGCGGCCGAGGCCGGTATCGGAGATGTAGGCGGCGAGCGTCGCGGTGGAGATGACCTGCAGCGCCGCGGAGCGCAGTCCGCCGATGATGACCGGTGCCCCGAGCGGCAGCTCGACGCCCGTCAGGATCTGCCGCTCGGTGAGCCCGATCGCGCGCGCGGCGCCGATCGTGGCGCGGTCGACCGATTCGATGCCGGCGTAGGCACCGGCGAGCACGGGCGGCAGCGCGAGTACGAGCAGGGCCAGGAACGGCGCCTCCAGGCCGATGCCGAGCCCGAGGCCGAGCAGCGTGAGCAGGCCCAGTGTCGGCAGCGCTCGCGCTCCGCTGGTGGTCGCGATGATGAGCGCGCGGCCCCGCCCGGTGTGCCCGATCATCGCGCCGATGGGGATGCCGATCACGGCCGCCGCCAGCAGCACAGAGAACGAGAAGCCGATGTGCTCGAGCATCCGCTGGCTGATGCCGCCCGCGCCCGTCCAGTTCGCCGGATCGAGGATCCAATGCACGGCTTCGAGGAACAGGTTCATGTGCGGCTCACCACCCGGTGCCAGGGCATCACCGCTCGGGCTGCCAGCACCGCCAATCCGTCGAGCAGGAACGCGACGGCGACGGTGAGCACGATGCCGGTGACGATGGATGCGTCGATGCCGCGCTGGAAGCCATCCGTGAACAGCGTGCCGAGGCTGGAGATGCCGATGACGGCGCCGACCGTGACGAGGCTCACCGTCGAGACGGTCACGACTCGCAGCGACGAGAGCAGCACGGGGCCAGCGAGCGGCAGTTCCACGCGCCAGAAGAGCGCCCAGCGCGAGTGTCCGGTCGCTCTCGCGGCGAGGCGCACGTCGGCGGGCACCGAATCGAACGCGTCGGAGGCGCCGCGCACGAGCAGCGCGCAGCCGTAGACCGTGAGCGCCGTGATCATCGTCGCAGGCGAGCGCAGCTCGAGCCCCAGAATCGGCGGGATGATGATGAACAGCGACAGCGATGGGATCGCATAGAGGAGCCCTGTGCCGGTCAGCAGCGGCGTGCGCAGTCGCGGGCTGCCCGCCGCGAGCCGCCCGAGCGGCACGGAGATGATGAGGCTCAGCAGGATCGGCGGGATCGACAGCACGAGGTGGTCGGCCAGCAGCTGGCCGACGATGTGCAGGTTCTGGCTCAGCCAGTTCATCGCGCTGTGCCCCTCATCGGCTTGAGCCGCTCACCGCTCGAGCACGCCGGTCGGGCGGTCATCGCCGTCGACGACCACGTCGCGGCCGTCGATCTGCCGGATGCGGAGCGTGCGGTGCGGGGTGCCTGCGCCGACGAAGCTCGCCACGAAGTCGTCGGCGGGGGAGGCGAGGATCTCGGCGGGGGTGCCCTGCTGCGCGATCTCGGCGCCGGTGCGGAGCACCACCACCTCGTCGCCCAGCGCGAACGCCTCGTCGATGTCATGCGTGATGAACAGGATGGTCTTGCCGATGTCGGCCTGCAGCGAGCGCATCTCGCTCTGCAGCTGGTCGCGCACGATCGGGTCGACGGCGCCGAACGGCTCATCCATGAGCAGGATGTTCGGATCGGCCGCGAGTGCTCTGGCAACGCCGACGCGCTGCTGCTGGCCGCCGGAGAGCTGGGCGGGGTAGCGGTCGGCGAGCGCCGTGTCGAGTCCGACGCGCTCGAGCAGGCCGAGTGCGGCTGCCTTCGCCTGCTTGCGGCCCGTACCCTGCAGCACGGGTACGGTCGCGACGTTGTCGGCCACCGTGCGGTGCGGCAGCAGGCCACCGGCCTGCAGCACGTAGCCGATCGAGCGACGCAGCTTCACGCGGTCCATGGAGCGCACATCGACGCCGTCGATGCTGACCGTTCCCTCGGTGGGCTCGACCATGCGGTTCACCATCCGCAGCAGCGTCGTCTTGCCGCTGCCGGACGAGCCCACGAGCGCGACGACCTTGTGGGACGGCACGGTGAGGCTGAAGGAGTCGACAGCGACGGTGCCATCGGGGTACTCCTTGTGCACGGCATCGAACTCGATCACGCGGGCTCCTCCCGTTGCCGGGTGCAGACGATACCGTGCGAGGCTGACACGCACCTGGCGCGACTAGGCTTGCCGTCGTGCAGCGCCCGATCGGAGTCTTCGACAGCGGCGTCGGTGGACTCACCGTGGCCCGCGCGATCATCGATCAGCTGCCGGCAGAGTCGATCACCTACATCGGCGACACCGCGAACGGGCCGTATGGACCGCGCGAGCAGGATGACGTGCGCCACCTCGCGCTCGACGTGCTCGACACCCTCGTGGCGCAGGGCGTCAAGATGCTCGTGATCGCCTGCAACACCGCGACCGCCGCCGTGCATGACCTCGCGGTCGAGCGATACGAGCACGGAATGGGCATCCCGGTGATCGCCGTCATCGAGCCGGCCGTGCGCGCGGCCGTCTCGCAGAGCCGCTCCGGTCGCATCGGGGTGATCGCGACCGCCGGCACGATCGGCTCCGGCGCCTACCAGCGCGCGTTCGCCGATGCGGGCGTGCCGCACATCGCCGCAGCTGCGGCGCCGCGCTTCGTCGAGTTCGTCGAGTCGGGGGTGACGACGGGCGACGAGGTGCTCGAGGCCGCGCACGAGTACCTCGCGCCGCTGCTGGCGGAGGATCTCGACACGCTCGTGCTCGGCTGCACGCACTACCCGCTGCTCGCCGGCGCGATCGGCTACGTCGCCGGCCCCGACGTGCGACTCGTCTCCAGCGCCGAGGAGACGGCCGCCGACGTCTACCGCATCCTGAGCGACCGTCGCATGCTCGCGCCGACAGACGCCGCGCCCGTCTACGCCTTCGAGGCGACGACCGAGGCGCAGGAGCCGTTCCTGCGGCTCGCGCGGCGCTTCCTCGGGCCCGAGGTGACGCACGTGGAGTTCCATCAGACCGGGGTCATCCAGCTGCCCGGTCGCACCGACTGAAGGAGGTCGCCATGGCGACGAACGACAAGGCACGCACGGACGGCAGGCGGCTTGACGAGCTGCGCGAGGTGACTATCGAGCGCGGATGGAGCGAGCAGGCGGAGGGCAGCGCCCTCATCTCCTTCGGGCGCACGCGCGTGCTGTGCACTGCATCCGTCATGCCGACCGTGCCGCGCTGGATGGCGGGCAAGGGCAAGGGCTGGGTGACGGCCGAGTACTCGATGCTGCCGCGCTCGACGAACGAGCGGATGGATCGCGAGAGCGTGCGCGGCAAGGTCGGCGGCCGCACGCATGAGATCTCGCGGCTGGTCGGCCGTTCCTTGCGCGCCGGCGTCGACATGCGGGCACTCGGCGAGCTCTCGATCGCCGTCGACTGCGACGTGCTGCAGGCAGACGGGGGCACGCGCACCGCTGCGATCACCGGTGCCTACGTCGCGCTGGCCGACGCGATCAGCTGGGCGCAGGGCGAAGGCCGCGTGCCCAAGAACGCGAAGCCGCTCACCGATTCGGTCGCGGCGATCTCGGTGGGCATCGTCGACGGCACGCCGATGCTCGATCTGGCCTACACGGAGGACGTGCGCGCCGAGACCGACATGAACGTCGTCGCGACCGGACGCGGTCTGCTCATCGAGGTGCAGGGCACCGCAGAGGGAGCGCCCTTCGACCGCTCTGAGCTCGACCAACTGCTCGATCTCGCGCTCGCTGGCACTGCGCGGCTCACCGAGATCCAGCGCGAGGTGCTCGGGGCCAGCGCATGAGCGTCACCGGCTCCACCGGGCTAGACCTGGCCGGCGGCGGCCTGCAGGTGGTGGTCGCCACCCGCAACCCGCACAAGGTCGAGGAGCTCGGCCGCATCCTCGCGCCGCTGCTGCCCGGCGTTGAGCTGCTGCCCGACGACGGGCCCGAGCCGGTGGAGGATGGCGAGACCTTCGAGGCGAACGCGCTCATCAAGGCTCGCGCGGCGCACGAGCGCACGGGGCTGCCGGCGCTCGCCGATGACTCCGGCATCGAGGTCGCGGCGCTCGGAGGCGCCCCTGGCATCCACTCGGCGCGCTACGCGGGCACGCGCGACGACGGCGACAATGTCGCGCTGGTGCTCGAGCGACTCGGCGATCGCGACGACCGGGCAGCGCTGTTCGTCTGCGCTGCGGCGTGGGTGGATGCCGACGGCGAGCTCGTCGTGCGCGGCGAATGGCCGGGAGCGGTCGCGGATGCGCCACGCGGCGACGGCGGCTTCGGGTACGACCCGATCTTCCTGCCCCACGACGGCGACGGCCGCGCCGCCGCGGAGCTGAGCGCCGCGGAGAAGGACGCCATGAGTCACCGAAGGATCGCGTTCACGGCGCTCGCCGAGCGCATCCTCGGGCAGGAAGCGGGCTAGCCTTGCGGGTCGGGCACCGCCGGGGTGCCGAGAGCTTGAGAGCGAGGCGGCATGCAGTCCACGGCTGCTGAGGACTACGTCAAGGCGATCTACCACCACACCGAGTGGCAGGCTGAGCCGGTCACGCCGTCGCAGCTCGCCGCCCGCCTGGGGCTCGCGAACTCGACCGTGACGGAGATGGTGAAGAAGCTCGCCGCGGCCGGCCTCGTGCACCACCGCCCCTACGGCGCGATCGAGCTCACCGCAGAGGGCAGAGGGCTCGCGATGCGGCAGGTGCGCCGGCATCGCGTCGTCGAGACCTGGCTGGTGGAGCGTCACGGCTATGACTGGGATGAGGTGCACGACGAGGCGGAGATCCTCGAGCACGCGCTGAGCGATCGGCTGCTCGACTCGATCGCCCGCTCCCTCGGCGACCCGGTGCGCGACCCCCACGGGGATCCGATCCCGGCCGCGGACGGCACCGTGGTGCGCCCGGATGCGGTGCTGCTGGCCGAGGCGCCCCTCGGGCACGAGGGCGCGGTGGTGCGGATCGCCGACCACGATCCAGCCATGCTGCGGTTCCTCGCCGAGGCGGGGGTCTCGCTCGACGCCGCGATCACGGTGCTGGGGCAGAAGCCCTACTCCGGCTCCATCCAGGTGCGCACCGCGACGGGCACGGTCGACCTCGGGCCCGACGTGGCGCGAGCGGTGTGGCTCGCCGCGTAGCCGCGCCGCCTGCAGCAGAAATGTCGGCAACGGCTCGATCGATGGCTCGACGAGAGCCGCAAGCGACATTTTTGCGTCGCGGACGATGGCGTGCGACGGTCGTTCGGGGCCGCGAGCGACGTTGCTGCCGCGCGTGCGATCAGCGGTCGAGGCCCTGGTCGTTCGAGCCGGAGAGATCGAGCGTCTGCACCTCGTTCGTCGAGGTCCCATCGCGGATCTCGCGCTCGACCTCGCGGCGTGACTGGATCGCGTGCCACACGATGAACACGATGGCGACGAGCACGACGCCGATGAGCACCAGGTCGATGTACTGGGTGACGACATCCGCGACGCCCGGGATGTGCGCGACACCCCAGCCCAGCAGCGGCAGCCCCGCGCCCCACAGCACACCGCCGATGATGTCGAGACGGAAGAACAGCTGCCACGGCATCTTGCCGACGCCGGCTGCAACCGGCATGAATGTGCGGATGATGCCGATGAAGCGGGCGATGATGACGGCCGCCGCGCCGTAGCGCAGGAAGAAGCGGTTGGTGCGGTCGATGGTCTTGTGCGAGAACAGGCCCGAGGACTTCCGCTGGAAGATCGGCGGGCCGGCCTTCTTGCCGATGTAGTAGCCCAACTGATCTCCTGCCACGGCGCACGCGGCGATGCACAGCATCACGAGCCAGATGGGCTGGTCGATGTCGCCGGTGAACGACAGGATGCCCGCGATCACGAGCAGGGTGTCGCCCGGCAGCAGGAAGCCCACCAGCAGTCCCGTCTCCACGAAGACGATCGCGCAGACCACGACGAGCGCCCATCCGCCCGCGCCGGTGATGAGGCCCTCGATGTCGATGAGGAACTCTGATGGCAGCGGATGCACGCGCGTGCTCCTTCGCGGTGATGCGTCGAGTGCGGGAGAGGGGACTTGAACCCCTACGCCACGAGGGCACAAGGACCTAAACCTTGCGTGTCTGCCAATTCCACCACTCCCGCGTGGCTGCACACAGCGTACCGGCGCAGGACCCCGTCGACATTCAGGTTCTGCCACAGTTGAGCCATGCAGATGCGCGCGCTCGTGACCGGTGCCTCGGCAGGACTCGGCGCCGAGTTCGCCAGGCAGCTGGCGGCCGACGGCTTCGCGCTGGTGCTCGTCGCTCGCAGCGCGGATCGCCTGCGGTCACTGGCCGCGCAGCTGCCCGTCGAGACCGAGGTGCTGGTCGCGGATCTGCTCACCGACGAGGGCCTCGAGCGGGTCGCCGCGAGGCTGGACGACGACGCGCGCCCCGTGGATGTGCTGGTCAACAATGCCGGGTTCGCGGTTGCCGAGCCGTTCCACGAGTCCACGGTCGAGGACGAGCAGCGCATGCACGAGCTGCTCTCGTGGGTGCCGCTGCGGCTCGCGCACGCGGCGCTGCCCGGCATGCGTCGACGGGGCGCCGGCGGCATCCTGAACGTCGCGAGCCTTGCCGGCCGTCTGCCGAGCGGCTCCTACGCCGCGTCGAAGGCGCACGTGATCGCCCTCTCCCGCTCCCTGCACGCTCGCTATCGCCGCGACGGCGTCACCGTCACCGCGCTGCTGCCGGGGTTCGTACCGACCGAGTTCCATGACCGGATGGGCGTGTCGCCCGACGTCGTGCCGCGGGCCGGCTGGGCGAACCCGTCGAGCGTGGTCCGGGAGGGGCTGCGCGCGCTGCGCACCCGGCGAGGCGTCGTCGTGAGCGACTGGCGCTACCGCCTGGCGGCGCCGTTCGCGTCGCTCGTGCCCGACCGACTGATCGCGGGGGTCGGACTGGGTGCCCGCATCGAGCGGGTCGGCACCGCGGACGCCGTGCGCGAGTCGCCTCGGACCGATGCGCAGACGGATCGGCCGTGACCGACACCATCGCCGTCCTCGGCGCGGGCATCATGGGCGCGGGCATCGCGCGCGTGCTCGCACGTGCCGGCCACGACGTGCGCATCTTCGACGTGCGAGCGGAGGCAGCCGCGGACGCGGCCCGATCGGCTGGTGCATCCGCTCACGACTCGGTCGAGGGAGCGGCCGATGGCGCCACGATCGTGCTCGAGGCGGCGCCCGAGCGACTCGAGCTCAAGCGGGCGCTCATCGCGCAGGTCGAGGCTGCGAACCAGCACGCCGTGATCGCCTCGAACACCTCGTCGATCGCGCCGGATGCGCTCGCGAACGGCATGCGGGATCCGTCGCGGCTCGTGATCGCGCACTTCTTCAACCCTGCCGACACGGTGCCGCTCGTGGAGGTCGTGCCCGGTCCCACGACCCCGCAGGCGACCGTCGACCGCATGGTCGCCCTGCTCGAGCACGCGGGCAAGACCGCGGTGCCGCTCGCCCAGCAGGTGGAGGGCTTCATCGCCAACCGGCTGCAGGCGGCGCTCTACCGAGAGGCGATGCACCTGGTCGAGCTGGGCGTCGCGAGCCCTGAGCAGGTCGATGCGACCGTCACCGCGGGTCTCGGGCCGCGCTGGGCGCTCGCCGGGCCGTTCGAGATCATGGATCTCGGCGGCCTCGACGTCTGGACGAGCGTGACCGCGCGCCTCTTCCCCACGCTGGGCGCAGCATCCGCGGCCCCGCCGATGCTGCGCGACCGCGTCGAGCGGGGTGATCTGGGCGCGAAGACGGGCACGGGCTTCCTGCCGCGAGGAGCCGACGCGCCCGCACAGTTCGCGGCCAGGCTCGCGGCGCTCATCGAGGCGCGCGACCGCTGACTCCTCCTGCCCGGGCATGGCACCGGGCGGCCCGCAGCGTGAGGCTCACCGCTGCTGCATGCCCTCGACATCTGGCAGGTCCGTGAACGCGCCGAAGGTGCCGGTGCTGGCGATCTCCTGAGCGGCGCGCAGGAAGCCTCCCCACGCGGTGCGCGCCAGCGTCCCGCCAACGCTGATCCTGCGCACCCCCAGGGCCGCCGCCTCCGCAACCGTCATGAAGGGTGCGTTGATCAGCACGTTGACCGGTCTCGGCGCCACTGCGGAGACGACCGCGCTGACCTGCGCCGCGGTCGTCAGGCGTGGCGCATACAGGCAGTCGGCGCCGACGTCGGCGAACGCCTGCAATCGGCGCACCGTCTCATCGAGGTCGGGCCTGCCGACGACGAAGCCCTCGGAGCGTGCCGTGAGCAGCACGCCGGTGCCGCTGGCGTCGATGGCCTCCCTGGCGGCTGCGACGCGCGCGACGGCGAGCTCGAAGCCGAGCAGCGGGTCTGCGAAGTCGCCGCTCGCGTCCTCGATCGACAGTCCAGCGATCCCCGTCTCGACTGCGCGGCGCACCGTGGCGGCCACCTCCTCCGGAGCGATCGCGAAGCCGCCCTGGAAATCGGCGTTGATCGGGACGCTCACTGCCGCCGCGATCTGCGCGAGGTGGAGCAGCGTCTCCTCGAGTCGAACCGCGTCGTCGGCGCGCCCCAGCGTCCAGGCGAAGCCTGCGCTGGTCGTGGCGAGGGCGGGGAAGCCCAGCTGCTCCAGGGCTCGCGCGCTCCCGACATCCCACGGGTTCGGCATCACGAAGCAGCCGCGCTCGTGCAGCGCGTGGAACCGTGTCACCCGTTCCGCGTCGTCGACCATCACGCACCGACCATGCTCGCCAGGATGGCACCGGCGCGGAAGGCGCGCCAGGCCCGACGTGCGGCACGAGGGGTGTCGACGTGGCGCGCGCCTGGTGCTCCCAGGCCGACCGTGCAAGCATCGGCCCCATGACTGCACCCATCCGCGCCATCTACTTCAACGCCACCCTCACGCCCTCGCCGGGCGAGAGCCACACCGATCTGCTCATCGAGGCGAGCGCCAACATCCTGCGCAAGCAGGGCGTGGAGATCGACATCGTGCGCGCCGTCGACGACGCGATCGCGCCCGGGGTGCAGCCCGACATGACCGAGCAGGGTGCGGCCGAGGACGCCTGGCCGGCGCTCTGGGAGCGCGTGCAGGCCGCCGACATCGTCGTGCTGGCGACGCCGATCTGGCTCGGGCAGCCGTCCAGCCTCGCCACACGCGTGATCGAGCGCCTCTACGCCCAATCGGGGCTCATGAACGACGACGGCCAGTCGATCTTCTACGGCAAGGTCGGCGGATGCCTCGTGGACGGCAACGAGGACGGCATGAAGGCGTGCGCGACGCAGGTGCTCTACGCCATGCAGCACCTGGGGATGACGATCCCGCCGCAGGCCGACGCCGGCTGGGTTGGCGAAGCGGGCCCCGGCCCCAGCTACGGCGACGAGCTCGAAGACGGCTCGCGCGCCGGTGCCGACAACGAGTTCACCAAGCGCAACGTCACCATCATGGCGTGGAACCTCCTGCACCTGGCCCGCATGCTGCGAGGCGGCATCCCGAGCGAGGGCAACGACCGGCGCGCGTGGGAGCAGGGCGAGCGCTTCGGCTTCCAGAACCCCGAGTACCGCTGACGGATTCGCCGCTCGCGCACGTGGGCGGGGAGTGCTTGCATGCTCCCATGCGCACCATCGACTGGCTGATGCAGGGCGATCCGGCGATCCGCTGGCAGGTCATGGCCGACCTGCTCGACGAGGATCCGGAGGCAGTGGCGCGCGAGCGCGCCCGGGTCGCGACCGAGGGCTGGGGCGCTGCGCTGCTGGCGGCCCGCGGGGCGGACGGTCAGTGGGCCGGCGGCGCCCATTTTCCGACGACGCAGCCGACGCTGCCGGGCCAGCCATGGACATCCACGGCGCACGTGCTCACCGAGCTGCGCCTGCTCGGCGTCGACCCGGCGGATCCGGCGGTGCGGCAGGCGATTGGCGACGTGGCGCGCGTCACCCGCTGGGAGTACGACGACGAGCCGTTCTTCGAGGGCGAGGTCGAGCCGTGCATCAACGCGGCGCTCGTGACAAACGCGGTGTACTTCGACCGCGTCGACGCGCGCATCGTCGAGCGGCTGCTGGCGGAGCGGATGGCCGACGGCGGCTGGAACTGCGATCAGGAGCGCGGCAGCGTGCGCTCCTCGTTCGACACCACCATCGCGGTGCTGGAGGCGCTCGCGGCCTTCGAGCGAGTGAGCGACGATCGGTCGGCGCCGACGGCGGCGGTGCGCGAGGCGCGGGCGAGCGGCGAGGCCTACCTGCTCGAGCGCGGTCTGATGCGGCGGAAGACGACCGGCGAGATTCCAAAGCCGACCTACACGCAGTTCGCGTTCCCGCCGCGGCACGAGTACGACGCGCTGCGGGCCCTCGAGCACTTCCGTGCGGTGGGCGCCGACCCGGACGAGCGGATGCGCGAGGCGCTGGACATCGTGATCGGGAAGCAGCGCGAGGACGGCCGCTGGCCGCTGGACGTCGTCCACGGCGGCGACGCCGTCAACGACTACGGCGCTGTCGGAGAGCCGAACCGCTGGATCACGCTGCGGGCGCTGCGGGTGCTGCGCTGGGCGGGGGAGCAGCGCTGAACGCTCCTCTCAGCGAATCCTCGCCGATCGGGACCAGAATCGTCTCGTACGGCGTTGCACCAAGGGACGCCGCAGCGCGCGACGCCAGCAGAGTGAGGAGCATCCATCATGACCAGTGGCATCCACGACACCGGAACGATCACGCAGCGCCCCGGCACCGAGACCGCCGTCCTGGCGGGCGGGTGCTTCTGGGGTCTCGACGACCTGATCCGTCGACAGCCCGGGGTGCTGAGCACGCGCGCCGGCTACACGGGCGGCAGGAACGACCACGCGACCTACCGCAACCACCCCGGCCATGCCGAGGCGGTCGAGATCGTCTTCGATCCCGCGCAGACGACCTACCGCGACATCCTCGCGTTCTTCTTCCAGGTGCACGACCCGTCGACGCTCGACCGGCAGGGCAACGACATCGGCTCGAGCTACCGCTCCGCCATCTTCCCGCTGACGCCAGAGCAGGAGCGGGTCGCGCGCGACACGATCGCGGATGTCGACGCATCCGGGCTGTGGCCCGGCAAGGCGGTGACGACGATCGAGCCTGCTGGCCCGTTCTGGGAGGCCGAGCCCGAGCACCAGGACTACCTGGTCGACAACCCCAACGGCTACACGTGCCACTTCGTGCGACCCGGCTGGGTGCTGCCCGAGCGTCAGGCGCACACCGCCTGACGCATGCGTCGTGAGGCGTGCCCGGCGCTGCTGCGCCAGGCACGCCTCCGTGCTGTGGCGGCGCTCGCGCCTCAGTGCTGCTCCGACACCTCCGCCGTCGTCGGCAGCCACCTCGCGAGGATGAGGAGGACCACGGCGACTGCCGCGATCGCGATCGCCATCCCCGTGAACGCGCCGCCGTAGCCGAGCTGGCCGATCACCCACCCGAGGCCGAAGGCGCCGACGCCCACGCCGCCATCGAAGGCGACGTTCCAGATCGTGCTGGCCGTGCCGCTGCGGGCCGGGCCGAAGACGTGCAGCGTCACCACGAAGGAGTCGTTCTGGGCGGCGCCGAAGCCGGTGCCGATGAGCGCCGCGCCGACGACCAGCACCCAGCCGGGCCCCTCGAGCGCGACAGCCGCGATGCACGTGCCGAGCGCCACCGCCGCGGCGGATGGCACGAGCAGTCGACCCGCACCGATACGGTCGGCAATCGGCCCTGCGGCGAGCCGGCCGAGCACGATCGCGGTCGCGGCCGCCAGCAGCGCAAGCGCCGCGACCGGCGTGGCAGGGCCGGCCAGGGGCAGGAACGTGGAGACAGCGCCGAACACTGCCGACGTCGTCACGAACAGCACAAGTGCCGGCGCGACGCCGAGCAGGTCGCGGCGAGACGCCGCATGGAACGCTCCTCGCGAGCCGCCAGGCAGCATCCACGCCAGGATCGCGCCGAGCAGGGCGGCAGCACCCGAGACGACGAAGACGACCGAGAACCCCCAGGCGTCCGCCGCCCAGACGCCGCCGGCGAGCGCGATGACGTTCGGGAGCGCCGCAGCGACGCCGTAGTAGGAGGCGGCACGGCCGAGCTTGCCCGGGGTTGCGACGTCGGCGATCAGGGTGGCGCCGGCGACCACGACCAGTGCGAAGCCGATGCCTCGGACGACCGTGAGCAGCAGGATGACGGCGGCATCGGATGACAGCAGGTAGAGCGGGGCCGGCGCGCCCAGCAGGGCGGCGCCCACGATCATCATCGCGCGCAGCGAGAGCGCCCGGAACACCCACGGAGCGGCCAGCTGCGTGGCGACGGTCGCCGCCATCATGACGCCGGTCGTGGCGCCGACTCCCGCACTGCCGTGCCCACCGGCTGCCGCCCACAGCGGCACGACGGCGAGCAGTCCGGCGAAGTTGCTGAGCGCGAGGAAGGTCGTCACCAGCAGCACCGCCAGCCCCCGCGTGCGGGATGTCGATGCGCTGCGAGGCGGATCCTGCTCGGTGGCGGCCATCGCACCAGCCTCCGCCAGCAGCGGCGGCTGGTCAACTCGCGCCGCCGCGGCGCGGTGGGGGCGTCGCCTGTGGAGAGTTTCCCCGCAGATCCACCGACGTCGCGTTCACTGATCGCATGCGCCAAGCCGTCGCCGAGATCACCGCCACCGTGCGGGCAAGGGTGCGACGCGACGGCATCGATCTGACGGGCTCCGGCGACCTCGCTGAGCGCTATGTGCGTGACGCCGTGCGCGCCTACGCGGAGCGGTCGCTGGGTGGCAGCCAGCCGATGCTCGCCGACGAGCGGCAGGCGGAGCGCGACGTGCTGGCGGCCGTGTCCGGCTACGGTCCGCTGCAGCCGTACCTCGACGATCCCGAGATCGAGGAGCTCTGGATCAATCAGGGCTCGCGCGTCTTCTGCGCGCGCAGCGGGGTCAGCGAGCCGCTGCCGCTGCGGCTCACCGAGTCCGAGGTGCGGGATCTCGTCGAGCGGATGCTCTCCACCACTGGCCGTCGCGTCGACCTGAGCACCCCTTTCGTCGACGCCTCGCTGCCGGACGGCTCGCGGTTGCACGTCGCCAGTGGCGACGTGGCACGGGGCGCGATGAGCGTGAACATCCGCAAGTTCGCCAGGCGACTCTCATCGCTCGCTGCACTGGTCGAGCGCGGGGCCCTCAGTCAGCAGGCGGCGACGTTCTTGGCGCAATCGGTCGTCGCGGGATGCAACATCCTGGTGTCGGGCCCCACGCACGCTGGGAAGACGACGCTGCTGAACGCTCTCATCGCGGCCGTCCGCCCGGGCGAGCGCGTCGTCACGGTCGAGGAGACCTTCGAGCTCGACCCGCCCGTCGACGACCTGGTCGGGCTGCAGTGCCGGCAGCCGTCGCTCGAGGGCACGGGTGAGATCACGCTCCGCCGACTCGTGAAGGAGTCGTTGCGGATGCGCCCCGACCGGCTCGTCGTCGGGGAGGTGCGCGAGGCGGAGGCGCTCGACCTGCTCGTGGCGCTGAACTGCGGTGTGAGCGGCATGTGCTCGATCCACGCCAACTCCGCGCGCGACGCGCTCGCGAAGCTCACGACGCTGCCGCTGCTGGCGGGGCGCAACATCGACGCCGGCTTCGTGGTGCCGACCGTGGCGCAGTGCATCGACCTCGTCGTGCACCTGGCGATCGATGCGCGCGGCAACCGGCAGGTCATCGAGATCCTAGCGCCGACGGGGCAGTCGACGGCCGGCATCATCGAGGCATCCACCCTGTTCGCGATGCGCGAGGGCCTCCTCGAGCCGACCGGATCGCACCCGGCAAGGGTCACGAAGTTCACGGCCGTCGGCATCGATCCGACGGGGTTGCTCCTGGGGGGCAGCGCATGATCTGGTTGCTGGGGTCGCTGCTGGGGCTCGGGATCGTGCTGTCGGTCAGTCCCTGGCTCTGGCCCCGTGTGCATGGCGAGCACGACCCGCGCCCGCGCGCCGCCATGCTCGACCGACTGACGCATGCGGGGCTCGACGGCATACCGCCGCTCGCGCTCGCGGCAGTGTCCCTGTTGGCCGGCGTCCTGGCGGCGGGGGTCGCGCTTGCGCTCACGCCGGTCGTCGCAGTCGCGTGCGCGGCATTCGTGGCAGCGGCTGCGCCGCCGACGCTCGCCGTCCGCTGGCGCGCGACGCGGCGCCGTCGGGCGCAGGCGGCCGTGTGGCCCGACGTGGTCGACCACCTTGTCTCCGCGGTGCGCAGCGGTCTCGCGCTGCCGGATGCGGTCGCGCAGCTGGAGCACGCGGGGCCGGCGATCACGCGGCCCGCCTTTGCTGGATACGCAGCAGACCATCGAGCGACGGGTTCGTTCAGGTATGCGCTCGATCGACTGAAGGATCGCCTGGCCGACCCGGTCGGCGACAGGATCATCGAGACGCTGCGCATGGCGAGAGACGTCGGCGGTACCGAGGTCACCACCGTGCTGCGGGAGCTCGCGGCCTACCTGCGGGCGGATCTCGCGACGCGGGGCGAGCTCGAGGCGCGACAGACATGGGTGATCAGCGCCGCGCGGCTTGGCGTCGCCGCGCCCTGGATCGTGCTGCTGATCCTCTCCACCCGCCAGGAGGCCGCGCAGGCGTACAACGCGACCGGCGGGCTGATGCTCATCGCCGCGGGCGCGATCGTGACGTTCATCGCCTACCGCGTGATGCTGCGCATCGGTGCGCTGCCGACCGAGGCACGGTCCTTCGCATGAGCACCGACGTCGGCTGGAGCCTGATCCTCGGCGCGAGCCTCGGGCTAGGGCTCTGGTTGCTCGTCAGCCTCGTACCGATCTTCCGGCGCCCGCTGCTTCTGCATCGGGTTGCACCGTACGTGCTCGACGTCTCCGCCGGGGCGCGCGATCTCGTCGCTCGCCAAAGGGTCAACCCTGTGCGGGTGCTCGGGGTGGTCGCCTCGCCCGTCGGCGATCGTCTCGCGCCTGCCGTGCACGCGATCCTCGGCTCGCCTCAAAGAGTCGAGCGTCGGCTGCGGCAGGCTTCCGCTGCCGAGTCGCTCAGCAACTTCCGGGGGCGTCAGCTGCGCTGGTGCGTGATCGGCGGCGCCGCGGGGGCGACGATCGGGGTCGCGGGGGCGATGCAGGGTGGCCAGGTCGTGCTCCCGGCGGCACTCGCCCTGCTCGGAGCCATGCTCGGAGCGTTCGTGATCGACTGGCTGCTGCAGCGACGTGCGAAGCGGAGGCTCGCGCGAATCTCCAGCGAGCTGCCGTCGATCTTGGAGTTCCTGTCGCTCAGCCTCGCGGCTGGCGAGGGGCTGCAGGATGCCCTGCGACGCGTCGGCACCGCGGGCCACAGCGCGCTCGGGCGGGAGCTCGCAGCCGTGGTCGCCGACGCTGCCGCGGGCACGAGCCTCTCGCGGGCGCTTGCGACCCTCGCCGACGATCTCGGTCACCCCGGCGTCTCCCGCAGTGTCGATCAGATGCGCGGTGCGCTAGAGCGAGGAACACCGCTCGCGCAGACGCTGCAGGCACAGGCACTCGACGCACGCGATGCCGCGAAGCGCGACCTGCTCGAAGCGGCTGGCCGCAAGGAGATATCCATGCTGGTGCCGCTGGTCTTCGGGCTCCTGCCCACCACGGTCGCGTTCGCGCTGTGGCCGGGCATCTACGTATTGCAGGTCGGATTCTGAAGGAGGAGACCATGTCGACGATCAGCCGACGATTCCAGCGCCTCGTCGGGCGCATGCACGGTGAAGAGCGAGGAGACGTGCCCGGTTGGGTGCTGGTGACGCTCATGACCGCCGGGCTTGTCATCGTCATCTGGACGGTGGCAGGGCCCGCGCTCACGGGCGTCTTCGAACAGGCGATCGCGCGCGTCACGAGCTTCTGATGCGCCTGACCGACGAGCGGGGCTCGGCGGTCGCCGAGTTCACGATGGTGGCTGGGCTGCTCGTGGTGCTCGTGCTGTCGGTCATGCAGCTGGCGCTCGCGATGCACGTGCGGGCGACGCTGTCGGATGCAGCGAGCGAGGGCGCGCGGCACGCCTCCCTCGTCGGCTCCGACCCGGCCGCGGGCATCGCTCGAACGCGCGCGCTCATCGCGACCGCGGTCGGAGGGCAGTACGCCGAGCACGTCACCGCGTCGACGGCGGCCGTCGCGGGACTGCAGACGATTGAGATCCGTGTCGCGGCCCCGCTGCCATTGTTCGGTCTTCTCGGACCGACAGCCCTGGAGGTGACGGGCCATGCGCCGCTCGAGTCCCTGGGCTGACGTCAGGTCTGCGCTTGCGCGATCCCGGCGAACGCTGCGCGACGAGGGCGGTTCGGCCTCGCTCGAGTTCCTCACCGTCGGGGTGCTGCTGATCGTGCCGCTCGTCTACCTCGTGCTCACCCTGGGCCAGATCCAGCACGCAGTGCTGGGCGTCGAGGGCGGCGCGCGCCACGCAGCGCGGGTCATCGCGCAGGCCGGCACGCACGACGAAGGGCTCGCTGCAGCCGACCGCGCGATCCGTGTGGCAATGGCGGATGCGGGTGTCGCCCACGACGCCGTGTCCGTCTCGATCTCGTGCGAACCGCACGCCGACGCCTGCGCCACGCGGAGTGGATCCGTGACGGTGCTGATCGCAACCTCGGTGCCGCTGCCAATGGCCCCGACCGGCCTCGAGCTCGGTGCAGGGCTCGGCGTGCCGGTCTCCGCGCAGGCGGTGCAACCGGTCTCCGCGTTCGGGGGTGTGCCATGAACCGACTGCTGCGCCGACTCGTGAAGGACGACGACGGCTCGACGCTCGTGCTCACGATCGGCTTCGCGGCGATCGCTCTCGCGCTGATCTTGGCGGTCACGGCGGCGACGAGCCTGCTGATCGAGCGGCGGCGCCTCTTCACCGTGGCCGACGGGGCGGCGCTTGCCGCGGCGGAGGCATTCGCGCTCGAGCAGGTGCGCTTTGACGGCACCGCTGCGAGTCCGACGCTCACGGCGACGGCCATCGACCGCGCCGCTGCGGAGTGGACGAGGCGCGCCGCTGGAGCGCTCGCGGACGTGCGCGTCGATGGAGCGAGCGCCGACGCGCGCAGCGCCACGGTGACCATCTCCAGCGCATGGCATGCGCCGGTCGTCTCGATCCTGCTGCCCGAGGGCATCCGCCTCGATGTCACCTCGACGGCGCGAGCGGTCTTCGTGGATTGACTGCGGCACGCGTGGCCGCTGTCAGGGGGCGGCTGCGGCAGGCGTGGTGATGCGCAGGTCGTCGAAGACGAGCCGCGTGCTGGCGACGGAGGACGACGAGCTGACGGAACCCTTGATCGCCACAGCGCCCGCGCTCTGCAGCGGCCCGGCGCTGTCGGCGGCGACGAGCTGCCAGTTCGCGGGCTCGCTGCCTGCGGTCGGCCAGATCTTGGCCGCGAGCTGGGTGGGGCTCGTGCCGGTGACCGAGAGCCGCGCGGTGAACTCCTCTCCGGCCGTGTACGTGCCGGTGAACGTGCGGAGCGCCGTGTTGTCGCACAGCAGGTAGACGCGCAGCAGCCCGCCCGCCTCGAAGCGCACGTTGAGGCCGTAGGACGATCCTCCGACCTGGCGGCCGAGGAGCGTCGCGTGGGCGGCACCGCCGGAGGACGCGACCTCCGAGCGCAGCCGCACCTCCATCACGGCCTCCGACGCCGACACCGACCCCAGGTTCGCGAACCGGGTCTGGCCGGGGATCAGGGTCATGCGAGCGGCCCCGTCGACGACCGAGAGCGGCGCGCTGCTGCCGGCGCCAACCGTCCACGGGCCGCCGACCTCGGCGGCCCCCCATCCGGACGCAACGGTGCGCGCGAAGGCATCCGCGGCGATCGTGTCGTCACCGCCCGGCGGTGGTGATGGCGGAGGCGGTGGGCTGCTGACGGTGACGCTCCGGGTGGCGCTGGCGGTCGCACCGCCGTCGTCGGTGACCGTGAGCGTGATCGTGTAGGTGCCGGCGGCGGCGTAGGTGTGTGTCGCGGTGGGGCCAGCCGCACCGGTGCCGTCACCGAACTGCCAGGCGTGGCCGACGACCGTGCCATCCGGGTCGGAGGACGCGGCGCCGGTGACGGACACCGACAGCTCGTCGACCGAGGCAGTCGCGATGGCGGCGGTCGGGGGCCGATTCGCCGGCGGCGGCGGTGGTGGAGGCGCGGTCGAGGAGACGACCCGCAGATCGTCGAACGTCAGCGCGGTCGAAGCCACGGTCGATGACGAGCTCACGGCCGACCGGATCGCGACGCTCCCGGGCGCCTGCAGCGCCGCCGTTGCATCGCTCGCCTGCAGCTGCCAGGCGGCCGGCTCGGGGCCGGCAGCCCGCCACACCTTGGCGGCGAGCTGCGTCGGGCTCGTGCCGATGATCGAGAGTCGCGCGGACAGCGGCTCACCGGGCGACCACGTCGCGTTGAAGACGTCGAGCGCGGTGTTGCCGCGCAGCAGGTACAGGCGCAGCCGTCCGCCGGGCTCGAACCGCACGTTCAGACCGTAGGCGGCGCTGCCGACCTGCCGTCCGATGACGGTCGTGTGGGCGGCGCCGCCGTTCGACGCCTGAGCGGAGGCGACGCGCACGTCCACGACCGCGTCGGTCACCCCGATCGTGTCGAGGCTCACCATGCGCGTCTGGCCCGGGACGAGCGACATCCGGCCGACGCCACCGGTCACCGACAGGGGGCCGCTGCTGCCGAGGCTCACCGACCAAGGCCCACCGACGTCGGCCGTGCCCCAGCCCGACGGCGTCGAGCGCTCGAAGGCATCCGTCGCGATCGCGGTCTGCGGCTCGGGTGTCGCCTCGGTGAGCTCGAAGGGGACGGTGAAGGCGGAGTTCGCGTCGGTCTCGAAGCGGTCGAGGGTGGGGGAGTAGGTCGATGCCCGCATCGTGTTCGCGGACGGGTCGAAGGTGTAGGTGCGGAGCCACCCGTCGCCGCCGTTGGCGCGCGACTGGTAGTCGGTGAGGATCTGCTGCACCGGCTGGCCGCAGCTGTTCAGGTCGGCGCGATTCGCCTCGCCCAGGTCGCCGACGTTGGAGTGGCCCGCGACCACCAGCTGGATCTGACAGTGCGTGCTGACGAACTCCTCCCACAGTGCCGCCGTCGGGGTGCCGCCGGGCCGCTGCGGGGTGGTCATGCGCAGGCCGTTGACGGTCAGGAAGCTGTGGGTGGCCATGATGACGGTGCGGTCGGGGTGCGCGGCCAGCACCCGGTCGGCCCAGTCGAGCGCGTACCCCGGTGCCTCCCACTCGAGGTTGAGCACCAGGAAGTCGGTGCCTCCCGCGCTGAACAGCGCGTAGTTGTCAGCGTTGCCGCGATCGATGGGATCGGGACCGAACTGACTCTGGCCGAGGTAGCCGCCGTAGTGACGCTCGGCAGTGTTCCACGCGGCCTCCGAGTGCCGAGACGGCGGGAAGTGGCTGTTGAAGGCGCTCATGTCGCCCGTGGCCTCGTCGAAGTCGTGATTGCCGGGCAGCACCGTGTAGGGCACGTCGGCATCGTCGAGGATCTCGAACGCACCGGAGACGTTGCTCCAATGACGCGAGTTGTCCCAGTCGCTCACGAGGTCGCCGACCTGCATCACGAACGCCGTGTCGAGGTCGGCCATGGAGTCGCGCACCCACGTGAGCTGCGCATCCAGCACAGCCTCATTCGCGTAGCTGTAGTTCTGCGTGTCCGGCAGCACGACCAGCGTGAACGGGTCGGTGGCAGCCGGGGCGGCCGTCGCGGGCGCCGGCAGGCCGAGGCCGAGGACAAGTGCGAGGGTGACGCCCCCGATGAAGGGGGCCTGCCTGAAGCTCGGACGTCGTCGCACGGAACCCTCCAACGCTGGCCCGTGACGCCGTCGACGGCGCAGCGCCGGTGCTGCGCCCTGCAGCGAATGATTCCACCGTGCTCGCGCGGAGACAACGCAGGATTGGGTCAAGGGCGACTTCGGCGAGCGGTGCTCGCGGTGCTCGCAGCCTCACAACGACACCGCTGAGCCCGATGCCTCGAGCTGCGGGGAGCCTCAGACCCGCGGCTTTCGCGGCAGCCAGCGCAGCAGCATCCCCGCTCCGAGCACGCACAGCGCCGTGAGGCCTCCAGCTGCCCACGCGATCGACGCGACCGAGATCAGCAGCGAGATGAGCAGTGGAGCGGCCGCGCCGCCCGCATCCGTCGTCAGCCGCCATGCGCCCAGGAACGGCGCGGGGTTGCGAGGGTCGGCCAGGTCGGCGCCGAGCGTCATGAGGATGCCGGATCCCAACCCATTGCCGAGCGCCATCACCATCGCGGCGACCCAGAACCACAGCACCGCGGCGTCCAGGTCGTGCGTGATCGCGAGCAGGAGGAAGGAGAGCGCCATCAGCGCCAGCGATGGCACCACGCTCCACAGCCGCCCGAAGCGATCCATCACCCAGCCGGAGATGAAGAACAACGCGAAGTCGACGCCACCGGCGATGCCGATGACGAGACCGGTGGTGACCCCGTCGAGCCCGATCGAGATGGCCCACAGCGGCAGCAGCACGTTGCGCGCCTGCCTCGCGAGCGACAGCATCGCGGCGCCCACGCCGACCGTGAGCAGCACCGAGGCGTGCGCCCGCACGACGGTCCAGATGCCCGATCGCTCCTGCCGAAGCTCGATCACACCCGTCGTCGGCGGTGTGCGCTCGAACACCGACGAGGGGTCCGGGAGCACGAACAGCACGACGATCGCGACGACGGTCCCGAGGCCGCACACGATCCACACGGCGCTCAGGCCGAAGCCGAGCCCCAGCACCGCCGAGCCCAGCAGCGGGCCGACGAACATGCCCATGCGGAAGATGCCGCCGAGCGTCGACAGCGCCCTGGCCCGATACCGCAGCGGCACGTAGGTGGTCATGAAGGCGTGCCGCGCGAGCGCGAACACCGCGTGGCCGAGACCGAGGACGAAGATCGCCGCGCCGAGCATCCACACCGTGGTCGACACGAACGCGAGCGCCACCGCCGCAAGCACGAGCAGGCCGGCACCGATCATGGTCGGGCGCTCCCCGAAGCGCGCGACGACGTTGCCGCCGGGCACGTCGCCGACCAGCTGCCCCACGGTGAGCATCGCCGCCACGACTGCGGCGACCGCGAGCGACGCCCCCAGATCGCCGGCGATGAGGGGGATGTAGGGAATGACGGCGCCCTCGCCGATCGCGAACGCTGCCGTCGGCACATAGGCGGCTCCAGCGATCCGGCGCCACGGAAACCGCTCGGACTGATCGAGGCCGCTCACGCGTCGAGCCTACGGTGGACGCGAGCCCCCGTGCCTCCGGCCAGGCTCGCGTCGGTAGGCTGAGGGATCATGGCCGATCTCGACATCGCCGGCGACATCGCCGAGCTCCGCTCCACATTCTTCGACATCAAGTCGGTGCTCGACGCCGATCGCCTGCAGGCCGACATCGATCGGCTCTCCGAGGCCGCCGGGGCCCCCGACCTGTGGGACGACCCGGATGCCGCGCAGCAGGTCACGAGCGATCTGAGCCACGCGCAGGCAGATCTGAAGCGCATCACCGAGACCGAATCGCGTCTCGACGACCTCGAGGTGCTGGTCGAGATGGCCAATGAGGAGGGCGACGAGGCGACGCAGATCGAGGCGAAGAAGGAGCTCGCGGGCCTGAAGCGCATCATCTCCGAGCTGGAGGTGCGCACGCTGCTCGACGGTGAATTCGACCAGTTGCCGGCCGTGGTCACGATCCGGGCCGGCGCCGGCGGCGTCGACGCCTCCGACTTCGCGGAGATGCTGCTGCGCATGTACCTGCGCTACGCCGAGCAGCACAGCATGCCCGTCTCGGTGTACGAGACGAGCTACGCGGAGGAGGCCGGCATCAAGTCGGCCTCGTTCGAGATCAACGCCCCGTATGCCTTCGGCAACATGTCGGTCGAGGCCGGCACGCATCGCCTGGTTCGCATGAGCCCGTTCGGGGCCGCTGGCAAGCGGCAGACCTCCTTCGCGGCAGTGGAGGTGGTGCCGCTGTTCGAGCAGGTGGACGAGATCGAGGTGCCCGAGAACGACATCCGGGTCGACGTCTTCCGCTCTTCCGGCCCCGGCGGTCAGAGCGTCAACACGACCGACTCGGCCGTGCGCATCACGCACATCCCCACGGGAGTCGTGGTGTCGATGCAGAACGAGAAGAGCCAGATCCAGAATCGCGCCGCCGCGATGCGCGTGCTGCAGAGCCGCCTGATGCTGCTCAAGCGCGAGGAGGAGGCGGCGCGCAAGAAGGATCTCGCTGGCAACATCTCGGCGAGCTGGGGCGACCAGATGCGCTCCTACGTGCTCGCGCCGTACCAGATGGTGAAGGATCTGCGCACGCTGCACGAGGTCAACAACCCCTCGGCGGTCTTCGACGGCGATCTCGATGGCTTCATCGCGGCCGGCATCCGCTGGCGCAAGCGTCAGCAGCAGGACTCGGACGACTAGGAAGCGAAGGATGACGGTGTCAGACACGGGTCCCGCCCTGGCGAGCAGGCCCCAGATGGGCAGCGAGTACCTCACCAGCCTCGACGACGGTCGGGTCGTCATCCACGACGGCGTGCCCGTCGAGCGCGTCGTCGACCACCCAGCCTTCGCCGGGGTCGCCCGCACCATCGCGTCGCTGTACGACACGCTGCACGGCGAGGGGTCGGATGCGCTGCTCGTGCCGACCGACGATGGTGCAGGCCTGACCCATCCGTTCTGGGTGCTGCCGCAGTCGCGTGACGACCTGCGCAGGCAGCGCGAGGCGATCCGCAGCTGGCAGCGCGAGACGCACGGCTGGGTCGGTCGCACGCCGGAGTTCATGGCGTGCGTCATCACGTCGATGGCGGCGCACGCGCCGTTCTTCGGCCGCTTCGAGCAGCAGGTGCGCGACATGCTCGCCCGCGATCAGCGCGCGGTGACGCACTACGCGCAGGCTCTCGTGAATCCGCCCGTCGACCGCGACCTGCCGCCGGACGAGGTGGGGGATGTCTTCCTGCACGTCGTGCGCGAGACCGACGAGGGTGTCGTCATCCGCGGGGCCAAGGCGGTCGTCACCGGCGCCGCGACCGCCCAGCGGCTGCTCGTGTCGCACTTCGGCGGCGAGGTGCAGACCGAGGCGTTCGCGATCGCGGCGTCGGTGCCCGTCGCCGCCCCCGGCGTGCGGGTCTACACGCGCGGCACGCCGGCGCGCGATGACCAGCCGCTCGCGCACCGGTTCGCCGAGCACGACGCGCTCGTGGTCTTCGACGATGTGCTCGTGCCGTGGCAGGACGTCTTCATCCGGGATCCCGAGACGATGCTCGCGTTCAACAAGGGCGCTGTCGGCTGGAACGTGCGCCTTGTGTTCCAGGCGACCACGCGGCTCGAGGCGAAGCTCGAGCGCATCGCCGGGCTCGCCGTGCGTGCGACCGAGATCATGGGCACGAGCGAACTGCGCGGTGTGCAGGCGGCGCTCGGCGAGCTCATCGCCTACCGCGACACGGTTGCCGCGCTGCGCGATGCGATGATCGAGCAGAGCGTGCCCTCCGGCGACTCGATCGGGCCGGGCCCGGAGGCCGCGATGGCGTTCGCCGCGTACGGGCCCGACGCGTACAGCCGCATGCGCGTGAACCTGCAGACGATGCTGGCGTCGGCGTTCGCGCATCTGCCGGTGCCGATCGAGAGCCTCGGCAGCGAGCACGTCGCGCCCATCGAGCCGCTGCTGCGCGGCTCGGGCGGTGCCGATGCCCGGGAACGGCTCGAGGTCATGGGTGAGCTGTGGGATGCCGTCGGCACGGGCTTCGGCGCCAGGCACGAGCTCTACGAGCGCAGCTACTTCGGGCAGCCGGAGCGCATGCAGGTCGGCATCCTCGGCGCCGCGAAGGCGACCGGCCGCATCGAACGCTGGCAGCAGTAGTCGCACGCACGAAGGGCCCCACCGCTGCTGCGGCGAGGCCCTTCGTGGCTTGGATCAGCGCTTGACGAACTTCAGCGCGCCACCGTTCGCCGCCTCGTTGCCCGTGAGCGCGATGTTGCTCGACGGGGGGTAGATGACGTGGCAGTTGAACTGCGATTCCTCGCCGAACGTGTTGTTGCTGATGACGATGCCGCGCATCGGACCGTGGGACTTCTCCGAGATGTTGATGGTGCAACCACCGCCGTCCAGGAAGTTGTCGGTGATCCTCACGTTCGAGATCGGACCCGCGTCCTGCGTGAGGATGATGCCCGCGTTGTAGGCGCCCTCGATGCGGTTGCCGGTGAGCGTGATGTTCGACCCGCTCTGAATCTGCACCGTGTCGTCGTGGCTCGGGCCGCCGTTCCAGCCCGGGTCGTTCTCGAAGTGCAGGATGTCGTGCACCCATGAGTTGCGCATCGTGACGTTGCCCGAGCCCCACAGGTGCACACCGTCCAGGACGTGATGGATGTCGAGTCGCTCCGCCGTGATGTTCCAGCCTCGCAGGCCGTCGATGGTCGGCGATGCCACGGTTGCGACGAGCTCACTATCGGTGATCGTCAGGCTTGCGCTGTTGGAGGCGCTGCGCACCAGCGAGTCCTGACCGCCCTCCGCGCCGCCGCGGATGATCGAGTTGCGGATCGTGACGTTCGCAGCGCGCACGTCGACGAAGCCGCGGATGTCCAGGCCGTCGATGACCGTTCCGGCCTGGGTGATGACCATGTCGCCGTTGTGCACGCGCAGGTTCACTCCCGCGGGGACGCCGGTGTTGTCGGGGCCGGGCATGCCGCCCGGGGCCGGGGCCGGGGGCGGAGTCGGGGCCGGGGGCGGAGTCGGGGTAGGCGTCGGAGCGGGGGACGTGCCCTCCGCGACGCGGCGCACACCGAGCGTCTCGCGATTGTCGCCATTCCAGTCGCCCGCGAACGCGGTGTCACCGGCACGGCCATACGTGACCGTGGTGTCTGCGGCGCCGGAGCGGATCGCATTCGCGATGTAGTACGTCGCGCCGCGGCGCACCGCGAACGTGTCGCGCCCGTCACCGTCCCAGTCGCCTGCCAGCACTGCATCGCCGGGTCGGCCGTAACCCACCACCTGGTCTGCGCGGCCGGTGCTCATGGCGTTGCGAACGTGATAGATCGAGCCCCGTCGCACGGCCAGGCTGTCGCGTCCGTCTCCATCCCAATCACCGACGAGGACCACGTCGTCGACGCTGCCGTAGGCCACGACCGCATCCGCCGGTCCGGAGGTCAGGGAGTTGCGGACGTGGAACTGCGACCCTCGCCGCACCGCGAGGGTGTCGCGGCCATCCCCATCCCAGTCGCCGACGAAGACCTCGTCGCCAGCGTTGCCGAACGTCACCGGCTGAGCGAGCTCGGGGTCATCGTTGCTGGAGGTGGTGAAGTACTGAGCGCCTCGCCGGAGCATCGCTGTGTCGACCCCGTCGCCATTCCAATCGCCGAAGTACACGCGATCGTCGTCGCGCCCGAGCTGGAACTCGTGGTTCGCGACGGATGTGAATCGGTCGTTCAGGTGGAAGCTCGTACCGGAACCGCTGATCTCGACCCCCTGCGCCTCCGCGGCGCTCGGGAACGCGAGCACCGTGGCTGCTGCAACTGCGAGGGTCACGGTGGCCGCGGTGATCGTTGTGCGGCTCGCCGAGCCCTGGAGGGGTCCGCGGATGGCTCGGGCGTTGCCGACTGACTGCAGTGCCGAGCGGGACTCGGCAGAGGATGTGCGCTGACGCAATGCGCTCTCACAATCTGATGGGTGGTCACGAAATTTCGCGCGGGGCGCGACTGGGCATGGCGACGCCAGGACCAGAACATAGGGGTGTGGTTGTCGCGCGCTGCTATCGTGCATTCCGCGCGACCCAGCGACGAGCTCGTGACCCTCGTCGGGGTGTGCAGCGGACTGCGAATCATGCATTGACGACGCACGATGGTGCGCGACCCCTCCAACGTAACAGAACGGTAACGCTCAGTAAAGACTGAGGCTTCTCTCGGCGTGGCGTTCGGCACGCTCCCAGGTTGAAGACCCGCCGCGTCGCTGCTGGGCAATGGATCGGGTGCGACGTAGCCTCAGCAGGCCATGATTCGCTTCGACGAGGTCTCGAAGACCTACTCCCGCAAAGCTCGCCCCGCACTCGACGACATCTCCCTGGAGATCCTGAAGGGCGAGTTTGTCTTCCTCGTCGGCGCCTCGGGCTCCGGCAAGTCCACGCTCATCCGCATGGTGCTCCGCGAGGAGACTCCGACGGGCGGCGAGGTCCACGTCCTCGGTCAGCGGCTCAAGGCGCTGCCCAGTCGACGGGTGCCCTTCTTCCGGCGCAACCTCGGGGTCGTCTTCCAGGACTTCCGCCTGCTGAACAACAAGACCGTCTACGAGAACGTCGCGTTCACGCTGCAGGTGATCGGCAAGAGCCGAGGGTTCATCTCCGAGGCGGTGCCCGACGTGCTCAAGATCGTCGGCCTGGCGGGAAAGGCAAGCCGCCTGCCGCATGAGCTCTCGGGTGGTGAGCAGCAGCGCGTGGCGATCGCTCGAGCCGTCGTCAACCGGCCGCCCATTCTGCTCGCCGATGAGCCGACCGGCAACCTGGACCCGTCGACGAGCGCGGGGATCATGGCACTGCTCGCCCGCATCAACGAGGGCGGCACGACCGTTGTGATGGCGACGCACGAGGCCTCGATCGTCGACGAGCTGCAGAAGCGTGTCGTCGAGCTGGATGCGGGCGTCATCATGCGTGACGAAGCGCACGGCAGCTACAAGCGACACCTCGCGGCGCTGGACGCCGACATCGACCATGAGGCGGAACTCGCATGAGGGTGCAGCTGATCGCGCAGGAAGTCTGGAACGGGCTGCGTCGCAACCTGTCGGTCGTCGTATCCGTCGTGCTCGTGACGTT
Source organism: Agrococcus sp. Ld7 (assembly GCF_045064095.1). Taxonomy (NCBI): domain Bacteria; kingdom Bacillati; phylum Actinomycetota; class Actinomycetes; order Micrococcales; family Microbacteriaceae; genus Agrococcus; species Agrococcus sp. Ld7. Next base: position 27,904 of record NZ_JBISGY010000029.1, read on the forward strand.
CATCTCGCTGTCGTTCGTCGGTGCTGCGATCCTGCTGCAGCTGCAGATCAACCAGATGAAGGGCTTCTGGTACGACCGTGCCCAGGTGGGCATCTACTTCTGCGGACCGGTGGACGCGACAGAGACGTGCACGCAGACCGCGGCGACGGAGGAGCAGATCGCGTCGGTGCGGGATGTGCTGGACAGCGGCGCGATCGCCCCATACGTGAGCCACGTGGAGTTCGAGGATCGCGAGCTCGCCTACGAGCACTTCATCGAGCAGTTCGGGGGCACCGCGAGTGCGGAGTTCGCCAGCCCCGAGACGATGAATGAGGCGCTCTGGGTGCGGCCATCGACCCCGGCGGACGCCGACCTGATCCGTGAGGCGACCTCCGCGCAGCCGGGGGTGCTCGAGGTGCGCGACCAACGAGCCCTGTTGGAGCCGATCTTCCAAGTGCTGAACACCGCGAGCCTCGCGGCGATCGGCGTCGCCGTCCTGATGCTGGTGGCGGCGGTCCTGCTCATCTCGACCACGATCAGGCTCTCGGCGTTCTCTCGAAAGCGAGAGCTGGGCATCATGCGGCTGGTGGGCGCGTCGAACCGCTTCATCCAGACGCCGTTCATCATCGAGGGTGTCGTCGCCGCGCTGATCGGGGCGGTGCTGGCGGCGGGGTCGATGGTTGGGGTCGTGCATTTCGTCCTGCAGGGGTACGTGGCTCCAATGCTCCAGACGATCGCGATCGTGGCCGTCGATGACGCGCTCGTGGTCGTGCCCATCCTGCTCGGCATCGGGGTCATCTTCGCCGGGGTCGCGGCCGCCGTCGCGATTCGTCGCTATCTGAAGGTCTGACCGAGCGCGAGCCCGGCAGCGCCCGGTCTCGAGTGCAGGGGTTAGACTGAACGGCTGACCCTCGAACGGGCAGCACGACCAGTCACCGAACTCAGGAGCCACGCATGCCTCGCGAACAGGGCCACAAGGTCGTGGCGCAGAACCGCAAGGCGCGCCACGACTACACGATCGAGGATCGCGTCGAGGCGGGCCTGGTGCTGCGCGGCACCGAGGTGAAGTCCTTGCGCGCCGGCCGTGCGTCCCTGGTGGATGGCTACGCGTTCATCGATGGGGGAGAGGCATGGCTCGATGCCGTGCACATCCCGGAGTACGGCCAGGGCACGTGGACCAACCACCCGCCGCGCCGCACGCGCAAGCTGCTGCTGCATCGCGACGAGATCGAGAAGCTGGCCGGCAAGGTCTCGCAGGGCGGCTACACGCTCGTGCCCCTCTCGCTCTACTTCTCGGACGGCCGCGCCAAGGTCGAGCTCGCGGTCGCGAAGGGCAAGCGCGAGTACGACAAGCGCCACGCACTGCGCGAGCGTCAGGACAAGCGCGAGGCCGATCGCGCGATGCGCACGCGCAACCGCATGGGCGACTGAGCCCGCGTTCGACAAAGCCCCCGGCAGTCGGTTGGATGGACGCGTCGGCAGCGTTCACCCAGGGCCTTCCGACAGGAAGGTGAAATGCGAGTCGGCATCCTCACGTCCGGCGGCGACTGCCCCGGACTCAACGCAGTCATCCGAGCCGCCGTGCTCACTGGCATGGTGCACCACGGCCTCGAGTTCGTCGGGATCCGCGACGGCTATCGCGGGCTCGTGGATGGTGACGTGCGCGTGCTCAACCGGTCGGCGGTGCGTGGCACCAGCCGCATCGGCGGCACGATCCTCGGCACGAGTCGGACAAACCCCTACGAGGGGCCCAACGGTGGCGCGGAGAAGATCGCCGAGACGCTCGGGCGGCTCGGCATCGACGCAGTCATGGCGATCGGCGGCGAGGGCACGCTCGCGGCGGCCAACCGTCTCGCGAACGACGGTCTGCCGGTGGTTGGGGTGCCGAAGACGATCGACAACGATCTCGACGCGACCGACTACACGTTCGGGTTCGACACAGCCGTGCAGATCGCCACCGAGGCTGGCGACCGCCTGCGCACGACCGGCGATTCGCACATGCGCTGCATGGTGCTGGAGGTCATGGGCCGGCACGTCGGCTGGATCGCGCTCCACACCGGCATCGCGACGGGTGCGCACGTCACCCTGATCCCCGAGCAGCCGCGCTCCATCGAGTCGATCTGCGAGTACGTCCAGTCGGTCTACGATCGGCGTCGCGCACCGCTCGTGGTGGTCTCCGAGGGCTTCAAACTCGAGGGGATGGAGGAGGCGCACTCGCACAAGGGCATGGATGCGTTCAACCGCCCGCGACTGGGTGGCATCGGCGAGCTGCTCGCCCCGATGATCGAGGAGCGCACCGGCATCGAGTCGCGCTCGACCGTGCTCGGCCACATCCAGCGCGGGGGTGCGCCGAGCGGGGCGGACCGCGTGCTCGCGACGCGCTTCGGGCTCGCGGCGGTCGACGCGATCGTGGACCGGGCTTGGGGCTCGATGGTGTCGCTGCGCGGCACGGACATCGTGCGCGTGCCGATGGCGGATGCGCTGGGCGACCTCAAGCGCGTGCCAGAGCACCGCTACCGCGAAGCGGAGATGCTCTTCGGCTGACGGGCTGACGGGCTGACGGGCTGACGGGCTGACGGGCTGATCGGCTGACCTGCTGATCGGCTGATCTGGTCCGCTGTTCGGTGCACGCGCTCTCGGGCGATGTGCTGCTCGGCAGATCGGCATACCGACTGCTCATCTGCGCAGCACGAGCTGCTGCGGTCGCAGATCGACGTCTGCACGGTGGTGTGGCATGCAGCCTCGCGCTCGGCAAGGGCGTCCGCGACTGCGCATGCGTGCGCGGTCCTCGACGACGCTCGACGCCCGATGGTCCAGGGCCAAAGCGGCTGCGCGCCCCGCATGCTGCCCCGGCCGCGCTTCCAGCCGTGCGTGGCGCAGAGGGACGGCGAGCGAAGGAGGAGCGTCCGCGCCGATGGCCGCGTCTGCTGCGCGCGCCGCGCTCGTGCTCGACGTCGCGACGGCCGTGCTCGCCTCGGCCGCAGCGATACGGGGACGGGCTTCGCCGCGACGCGGAGGGCTCAGCTCGGCAACGACTCTCCAGCTGCCCGGAGTGGGCCCCGCGCGCTCGACTCGAAGGCGGCCGGCATGCACCTCGTGGTGGTGATAGCTGCAGAGCAGGATGCCGTTGGCGATGTCGGTCGGGCCGCCCGCCAGCCAAGGGATGACGTGGTGGGCCTCGCACCAGGCCGGAGGCATGCTGCAGCCGGGGGCGCGGCAGCCTCCGTCGCGCGTCGCGAGCGCTCGGCGCTGGGCGCGACTGAAGAGACGCTGCGAGCGGCCGAGCGTCAGTGCGTGGTGGCATCCGTCGACGACCAGAGGCTGCAGGCGCGCGTCGCAGAGCAGACGATCAATGGTCTCGATGGGGATCAGGTCGCCCGTGTGCTCGATGCGCAGGCTGCGATCGACGTGGGGAAGCCCGTCGCGGTACGCGGCCCAGGCGTCGATGGTGCCGCTGATCACCAGCACGGGTGCTTCCCCGCCGACCGTGGGAGCGTCGCCGGAGGCGGCGTGCGCCTGCACGAGCCCGACCAGCACGTCGTGCCGCAGCTGCTCGGGCGTGCGATCGTCGATCACCTCGGTCTCATCGGCCGCGCTCGGGCCCTGGCCGCCGTCGATCTCGTCGTCGTCGCGGAACGCGACCCGCACGCGCGGACCGGTATACGCATCCAGCAGTGCCTTGATGGCGGAGCCCGCCTCGGGTGTGGCGACGATCGAGATGACCCACATGCCGTCGTCGCGCTGGCCGATGCGCAGGGAGCGCATCGCCCGCTGCCGCTCCGCATTCTGCAACAAGCCGTCGGGATCGAGCATCGCGGCGAACGCGCGCGCTTGCACGAGCAGCAGCTCGGGCACGAGCGGTGCCGCGGGATCGATCGCCGCGTCGACCAGGGTGCGCTCGGCCCACGTGAACTGCTCTGGGTCGGAGCGCGGAGCTACGGGGTCGAGCGTCTGCACGATCGCCTGTGCCTGCGGGAGGGAGAGCTCGCCGGCTGCCAGCGCTGCAGCGAGGCGCGGGTAGCGGATCGGCAGCGTTGCGCCTGAGATGCCCACGGAGGCGGTCGTGCGCGCAGCCATGGTCAGGAGCTCGGTTGCCTGGCGACCTCGCATGCCGAACGCCGACGCAAGCGCCGCCTTGGCGTTGCGTTGACCCAGTCGGCGGCAGAGCGAGTCGTCAACGTGGCCGGCAGAGCGCTCGACGACCGCTGCCGCGAGCAGCACACTCTGCGCGTCGACGATGCGTGCGAGCTCTGCCGTGCGCGCGAGCAGCTCGGCGACCTCGTCGTTCGGCTCGAGCGCGAGCGAGCGGCACGCGTGCAGCATGGTGCGCGCGGAAGCGACCACCGCTGCCGCCTGCTCGCTTGCGTTCATCTCGACTCCCTCGTCCCGATCACGGTAGATGGAGCCACCCACACGCCCGGCGGTGCCACGCTGAGCCCCAGACGCTTGCCCGCGGTGCGCCATCCGCGATACGATGACGGGCTGGCAGAGCCAGCGCGCCGGACTCATCCGGCATTGGAAACTCAACAGCGTGCGACTCGCACCACTCCATGGGGATGATCGGTTTCGACAGCGCCTCAGTCGGAGCGGGAAGCGGGTAGAGGATGCAGGGTTATCTCTTGAACGCCCCCTGCAAACCAATAGGTGCCAATGCAAAGCGCACCGACTTCGCCCTCGCTGCATAAGCGAGCCTGAAGTCCGTCAGACCGGGGTTGCTCTCGCCCCGGACCCTGGCGTCGTTTTGAGAGCTTGCTGCGATCCTGCGTCACAGGGGATCGCGGGACTTTCACTGTGACTGGGCTCGTCGACCTAGGTGCTCAGGACAAAGGTCGGAGCCGAGCAGAACGCCATCCCTGAGCTGCACCCGGAGAAGCCGCACGGTCCGAGCGTTGGACGGGGGTTCGATTCCCCCCATCTCCACCATCGGTCGAGTCGCACGCTGTTGACCACCAGATCACCAACGCCGATACGCTGGAGTCATACCCGACCCCTGCGAGGAGGCAGTTCGTGAGCGAGTACCGAGTCACTGACCCGTACACCGGCAAGATCGTCAAGGAGTACCCGACGGCCACCGATGATGAGGTGCGTGGCGCGATCGAGCGGGCGCACACCGCGTACGCCGATTGGTCGACCACCCCCCTTCCCGAACGTGTGGCGATCATCAGCAAGGCCGCGGATGCGTTCAAGGCCCGGTCGCGAGAGCTGGCCGAGATCATCCAGACCGAGATGGGCAAGCCCATCGACCAGGGCGTGTTCGAGGCGGAGTTCTCGAGCGACATCATCCGCTACTACGCGGACAACGCCGAGGAGTTCCTCGCCGACGAGGTGCTGACGGTGAGCTCCGGCGTCGATGCGCGCGTGCGCAAGGCATCCCAGGGCGTCATCCTCGGCATCATGCCTTGGAACTTCCCGTACTACCAGGTCGCACGCTTCGCGTTCCCGAACCTCGTGCTCGGCAACACCGTCGTGCTGAAGCACGCGCCGCAGTGCCCGTGGTCCGCGACCGTCATCGCCGAGATCCTGGAGGAGGCGGGCCTGCCGGCCGGCGCGTACGAGAACGTCTTCGCCACCAACGATCAGATCGGTGAGATCATCATCCCCGACCCGCGCGTGCGCGGCGTCTCGCTCACCGGCTCCGAGCGGGCGGGTGCGGCCGTGGCCGAGATCGCCGGCCGCAACCTGAAGAAGGTCGTGCTCGAGCTGGGCGGCTCCGACCCGTTCATCGTGCTCTCGGCCGACGATATGGATGCCGTGGTCGAGGCCGCGGTCGCGACCCGGATGGACAACTCCGGGCAGGCCTGCAACGCGTCGAAGCGCTTCATCGTGCTCGACGAGCACTACGACGAGTTCACCGCGAAGCTCAGTGACGCAATGATGGCGCTCGAGGTCGGCGGGCCCGAAGATGAGGACGCGCTGGTCGGGCCGCTCTCCTCCCAGGCAGCTGCGGATCGACTGCGCGAGCAGGTCGCGTCGGCGATCGCTGAGGGTGCCAAGGTGCTTGTGGGCGATGTGGCGGCGTCGGAGGGCACGCGGGTCGCCCCCGCGCTGCTCGGCGGCGTGACGAGCGACATGGACGCGTACCGTGAGGAGCTGTTCGGCCCCGTGGGCACCGTCTATCGGGCGAAGGATGTCGACGACGCCGTGCGCATCGCCAACGACACCCCGTTCGGGCTCGGCTCCAGCATCTGGTGCAACGACCCCGAGCTCGCCCTCGCGGTCGCCGACCGGATCGATGCCGGCATGGTTGCCATCAACGGCGCGGGCGCCGAGGACTACGACATGCCCTTCGGCGGCACGAAGCGCTCCGGCTTCGGCCGCGAGCTCGGCCCCCACGGCATGGAGGAGTTCATGAACAAGAAGCTCATCGTCTCGAGCTGATCCGCGCTCGCGCGCGGTGCGCCGACCACTCGGGGCTCTGCCTCTGCGTCACGACGATGCAGGAGCAGAGCCCCGATGTCGTGGTGCACGCTCGGCTGCGGGTGGCGTCGAGGCGCCATCCGGGCGCGCTGCCGAGGCGCGGGGCGGGCGTCAGTCGACGGTGCCCGTCATCGGTCGACCGTCGGTCGCCCACGCCAGCGTGCCGCCCGCGACGTTCACCGCGTCCCGTCCCTGCTGCTCGAGGAAGGCGACGACGCGCGCGCTGCGGCCTCCCGACCTGCAGATGATGGCGGCGCCGTCGGGCACCTCCGAGAGCCGCTCGACGATCTCGCCCATGGGGATGTGGACGGCGTCGACCGCGTGGCCCTGCTGCCATTCGTGCGGCTCGCGCACATCGATGAGCGGGCGGTCGGCGACCTCGTTGGGCGTGATCTCTTGCATGCCTCCGAGGCTAGCGGGCTGGGCTCCGGCGGAGCATCATGGTCACTATGGCGATGGTCCGCACGGTGCTCTGGTTCGACGGTCACATCGAGGAGGCTGCAGAGTTCTACACCTCGTTGCTGCCTGACTCGGAGATCACCTCGGTCATGCGCCATCCGGAGCGCGACGATCCCTGGCCCGGTGACGGCGCACCGGGCGAGGCGATCGTCGTGGATCTCATGCTCGGAGGCGTGCCGTTCCAGCTGCTGAACGGCGGAGGGCAGTTCCCGCAGTCCGAGGCGGTCTCGATCGCAGTGACGGTCGATGGCCAGGCGGAGGTGGACCGGCTCTGGGACGCGATCGTCGCGGACGGGGGCGCGGAGTCCATGTGCGGCTGGTGCCGCGATCGCTGGGATGTGTCGTGGCAGGTGATCCCGAGGCAGCTGGGCGAACTGATGCAGGGCGCGCGCGGCAGCGAGGTGACGCGGGCGATGCTCGGGATGCGGAAGCTCGACGTCGCGGCACTCGAGGCGGCCGCGGCGGGCTGAGGTCAGCGCGAGAAGCGCGCCAGCAGCTCGTCGTGCAGCAGGCCGTTGGTCGCGAGCGCGCTGCCGTGCCAGGGGCCGTCCTGCCCGTCGATCGATGAGAAGCGCCCGCCGGCCTCCTCGATCACCGGCACGAGCGCCGCCATGTCGTAGGGCTGCAGGTCGAACTCGCCGACGGCGTCCAGCGTGCCCTCCGCCAGCAGCATGTAGCTCCAGGCGTCGCCGTACGAGCGGGCGCGCCACACGTCGCGCTGCCACGCGAGCAGGTCGTCGACGCGCCCGGCGCCGTCCCAGCCCTGGATCGAGTTGTAGGAGACCGCCGCTTCGGACATGGTGCCCACACCCGACACCTGCAGCCGCTCAGGCGACTCGGCGCCGGCGGCGAGCTTCCACGCGCCCTGCCCCTTGGCGGCCCACCAACGAGCGCCGAGCGCGGGGGAGGACACGACCCCGACGACGGGCACGCCATCGACCGCGAGCGCGATGAGGGTCGCCCAGATGGGCGCGCCGCGCAGGAAGTGCGCCGTGCCGTCGATCGGATCGATGATCCACCGGCGATGAGCGTCTGCCCCGCCGGTCTCGCTGCCGAACTCCTCGCCGAGGATGGCGTCATCGGGCCGTTCTGCGGCCAGCACCTCGCGGATGCGCTGCTCGACCGCGCGGTCGGCATCCGTCACGAAGGTGGTGTCGGGCTTCGTGTCGATCGAGAGGTCGCGCGCGCCGAACCGGTCGAGCGAGATGCGGTCGGCGGCGTCTGCGAGCCGCAGCGCAAGGGCGAGGTCATCGTGGTGCATCACGCGTCCATCGTAGGCGCGCGCTGCAGCTGAGAGGGGTGACCCTTGCGGGTCGCCGCCGCGACGCCAGCGCCGAGCCTCGTCCCGGCCCAGGGCCCAGCGCCCGCCTACTCCTGGTGGCGCAGGCCGCGAGCGGTGACGAGCGTACCCAGCAGGCGCTGCATCGAGTCGACCCGTCGGACATCGAGCCTGCCATCGGCCGCTGCCGCCGTCAGCTCGCAGTACTGCTCGTCGGCGAGGTGGGTGCAGCCGCGCGGGCAGTCCTCCGCGACGGCCGCGAGATCGGGGAAGCTGCGCAGCACGCTCGCGGTCGCGACGTGCCCCAGGCCGAACGATCGCACGCCGGGGGTGTCGATGATCCAGCCGTCACCGAGCTTGAAGGAGACGGTCGACGAGGAGGTGTGGCGGCCGCGGCCGGTCACCGTGTTGACGTGGCCGACGGCGCGGTGAGCGCTCGGCACGATCGCGTTCACCAGCGTCGACTTGCCCACCCCGGAGTGGCCGACGGCGACCGTGGTGTGGCCCGCGAGCCGCTCGCGCAGCGCCTCCGAAGGCGGGTCGTCGATCGACGACCGCCAGACCTCGATGTCGAGGCCGGCGAAGTTCGCCAGGAAGGGCTCAGGGTCGGCGACATCCGTCTTCGTCATCACGAGCACCGGCGTGATCCCTGCGTCGAACGCGGCGACCAGGAATCGGTCCACCATGCCGGCTCGCGGCGGGGGATCGGCGGATGCGACGACCATCAGCATGACGTCGGCGTTCGCGACGATGACGCGCTCGACGAGGTCGGCGTCGTCCGCTGAGCGGCGCAGCACGGTGGTGCGCGGCTGGATCCGCACGATGCGTGCGAGCGAGCCCGTCTCGCCGGTGGTGTCGCCCACGACGTCGACGCGGTCGCCGGCGACGATCGACTGCTTGCGCAGTTCGCGCGCCCGCGCGGCGGTGACGACTGCCTCGTCCGACTCACCCACGCGCACGGCCAGGCGGTAGCGGCCGCGGTCGACACCGGTCACGATGCCGGTCACCGCATCGTCGTGCTCCGGCCGGTGCTTCGAGCGGGGCCGGTTCGCCTTCGGGTTCGGCCTCTCGCGCACGCTCGACTCGTCGTACTCCTCGTACGGGTCGTCGAACTCCTGCATCCAGCTCACGCGGCGGGATCCTGACCGCCGAGCATCGCCGCCCATAGCTCGGGGAACTCGGGGATCGTCTTCGCGGTCGCCCCGATGTCGTCGACCTCGATGCCGGGGACGCGCAGGCCGATGACGGCGCCCGCCGTCGCGATGCGGTGGTCGTCGAATGCGGCCCAGGCGCCGCCGGTGAGCGGCGCGGGCTCTACGCGGATGCCGTCCGGCAGCTCGACGGCGGTGCCCCCGAGCGCGGCGATGTTCTCGAGCATCGCCTGGATGCGGTCGGTCTCATGTCCGCGCGTGTGGCCGATGCCCGTCACCTCGACGGGCGCGGCGGCGATGGCGCCGAGGGCGATGACGGTGGGGGAGAGCTCGCCAGCGGCATGCATGTCGAGCGTGGCCCCCGGGATGTCGCCGCCGACGGCCTCGACCGTCAGCGAACCATCCGACACCGCGCTCTCAGCGCCGAACGCCGCGAGCAGCTCCGGCAGCATGGCGCCCACCTGCGTGGTCTGCGCCGGCCAGCCGTCGAGCACGACGCGGCCGCCGACGGCCACGACTGCGGCGAGGAACGGCGCGGCATTCGACAGGTCGGGCTCGATCTGCTCGTCGAAGGCCGCGATAGTGCCCGGCTCCACGCGCCAGCTCGCCTCGCCGACGGCGCGCGCGTCGACGCCGCGCTGGCGCAGGGCGGCGAGCGTCATCTCGATGTGCGGGATCGATGGCAGCCGATGCCCGCGGTGGTGCAGCGTCAGCCCGCGCTCGAAGCGGGGCGCCGCAAGCAGCAGCGCCGAGACGAACTGGCTCGACGCGCTCGCGTCGATCTCGAGCTCGCCGCCGGCGACGCCGCCGGTGCCGTGCACCGTGAATGGCAGGCGCGGCGCATCGGCGTCGATCCGCACGCCCAGGTCGCGCAGCGCCGCGATGGTCTGATCCATGGGTCGCTTGCGCGCGTGCGGGTCGCCGTCGAACGAGACGGCACCGTCGCCGAGCGCTGCGACGATCGGCAGGAAGCGCATCGCAGTGCCCGCGAGGCCGCAGTCGATGTGCCCGCCGCCCGTGACCGGCTGCGGTGTGATGGCGAGATCCGGTCCGAAGGCGCCGTCGCCCGTGACCTCGTCGATGCGGGTGCCGAGCACGCGAAGCCCGTCAGCCATGATCGTCGCGTCACGGCTGCGCAGCGGACGGTGCAGGGTCGACGGGCCGTTGCCCAGCGCGGCCAGCAGCAGCGCGCGGTTCGTGAGGCTCTTGGAGCCGGGCAGCTGCACGCGCGCGTCGATCCTGGTCGACGCGGTCGGGGCGGGCCAGCGGCGCGCGCTGGTCTGGCGGGAATGCTCTGGGTGGCTCATCGGTTGCAATCTATCGGTCAGGAAATGCTGGTGAGGAGGAATCCATGACGACGGCAACGCTCGAAGCATCGCCGGCGACACTAGACTCGCCCGCGATGACCACCGAAGAGGCCGAGGCCAGCAAACGCGACGACTTCGTCGAGCAGGCGATGCAGTATGCCGACCAGCTCTACGCCGCCGCCATGCGCATGACCCGCAACCCGGCGGACGCAGCAGACCTGGTGCAGGAGACGCTGCTGAAGGCGTACGCCGCATACGGGTCGTTCCAGCAGGGCACGAACCTGCGCGCGTGGCTGTACCGCATCCAGACCAACACCTACATCAACACGTATCGCAAGCAGCAGCGCCGCCCGTTCGAAGCACCGCTCGACGACATGGAGGAGTGGCAGATCGGCGATGCCGAGTCCTTCACCGCCAGCACGTCGCGCAGCGCCGAGGCCGAGGCCATCCATCGGATGCCGTCGGGCATCGTGAAGGATGCGCTGCAGCAGGTGCCGACCGACTTCCGCATGGCGGTCTACTGGGTCGACGTCGAGGGCCTCAGCTACGCAGAGACCGCGGAGGTCATGGAGACACCGGTCGGCACCGTCATGAGCCGGTTGCACCGCGGCCGCAGGCTGCTGCGCGGACTGCTGGCCGACTACGCCCGTGAACAGGGCATCGCAGTGCCGGGGAGCACCGACAAGGAGAAGACGTCGTGAGCACGCTGGAGGACAAGACGGACTGCGCCGAAGCGCGCGCCGCGCTGGAGGAGTACCTGCACAAGGAGCTCTGCGCCGAGGACGCCGCCGACGTGCGAGCGCACCTCGAGCAGTGCGAGGAGTGCTCGGCCGAGCACCACGTGGGTGAGACGCTCACGAGCGCACTGCAGGGAGCATGCAAGGACCGCGCACCCGAGGAGCTGCGCGAGCGCCTGCTGCAGAGCCTGCGCGCCGCGCAGGCGCAGCACGGCTGAGCGACGAGCGCTGACAGCAGGAAGGCGGGGCCCGATCGGGGCCCCGCCTTCCTGCGTTCTCGGTGATGCCGGCGCTCAGGCGGCCTCCCGCTCCTCGTCCGACGCGTGCGGCTGCGCGTTCGGCGCCGACGGCGCGCTCTGCACCGCGATGGACCCGGTGCTGGTGCGCTCGACGCCCTCGGCGAGGTAGCGCTCGGTGCCCGCGAGCGTGAGGAACGCGGGGTAGGTCTCCTCCAGCGCGATCTCGCGGAACAGCGCGATCGCCTCGCGGAATCGGTTCCCCTCCGGGCATTCGACGCTGCGGGCGAGCTCCTCGACGATGTCCTCGCAGCGGGCGCGCGTGATCGTCCGCCCGTCCTCGGTCGTCGACTCCGCGTAGATCCACTGCCACACCTGCGAGCGCGAGATCTCGGCCGTCGCCGCATCCTCCATCAGCGAGTGGATGGCGACGGCGCCGTGGCCGCGCAGCCACGCCTCCAGGTAGCGGATGCCGATCTCGATGTTCGAGCGCAGGCCCGCGTCGGTGATCTCGCCGCGCGTGGTCGACAGGTCGATGAGCGCCGCGCCATCGACCGGCACATCCTCACGGCTGCGGTCGAGCTGGTTGGGCCGCTCGCCCAGCACGGCGTCGAACGCCTCGCGGCACGTCGAGACGAGGCCCGGGTGCGCAACCCACGAGCCGTCGAACCCGTCGCCGGCCTCGCGCGACTTGTCGCTCGCGACGGCCGCCAGCGCGCGCTCGGTGGCCTCGGGGTCGGAGGCGCTCGGCACGAACGCCGCCATGCCGCCGATGGCGTGCGCACCGCGGCGATGGCAGGCGCGCACCAGCTGCTCCGTGTAGGCGCGCATGAACGGTGCCGTCATCGTCAGCTGTGAGCGGTCGGGGAGCACGAAGGCCTCCCCGCGCAGGCGGAACGCCTTGATGATCGAGAACAGGTAGTCCCAGCGGCCCGCGTTCAGACCCGCCGAGTGCTCGCGCAGCTCGAACAGGATCTCCTCCATCTCGAATGCGGCCGTGATCGTCTCGATCAGCACCGTCGCGCGGATGGTGCCCTGCGGCAGCACCAGCAACTGCTGCGCCATCACGAACACCTCGTTCCAGAGCCGCGCCTCGCGGTGGTTCTCGATCTTCGGCAGGTAGAAGTAGGGGCCCGTGCCGCGACTGATGAGCTCCTCGGCGTTGTGGAACACGTGCAGGCCGAAGTCCACCAGCGAGCCCGACATGGGCGTGCCGTCGACGAGGATGCGGTGCTCATCGAGGTGCCAGCCGCGCGGCCGCACCACGATCGTCGGCGTATGCGTCGCCGTCACGCGATACTCCTTGCCGGCAGGGCTGGTGAACTCGATCTGCCCGCGGATCGCGTCCTGCAGGTTCACCTGGCTGGCGATGACGTTGCGCCAGAGCGGGCTGGACGCGTCCTCGCAGTCGGCCAGCCACACCTTCGCGCCCGAGTTGAGTGCATTGATCGTCATCTTGCGCTCGATCGGACCGGTGATCTCCACCCGGCGATCCTCCAGCCCGGGCGCGGGCGGCGCGACCCGCCAGCTGGCGTCGTCGCGGATCCGGGCGGTCGATGCCAGGAAGCGCGGGCTGTCGCCGTCGGCGAAGGCGGCGCGGCGTGTACGGCGTTCCTGCAGCAGCTGCTGCCGGGTGCACTCGAATGCGTCGTGCAGCTGGAGCAGGAACTCGAGCGCGTGCTCGGTGAGCACACGGTCCTGGCCCTGGGCGGTGGCGGTGATGCGGATGCGGTCATGCATGGTGGTCGTCCTCCTCGCGGTCGACGCGTGCTCAGTGGAACTGCTCGGACTCGGTGGAGCCGGCGAGCGCCAGCGTTCCCGAGTTGGGGTTGAGGGCGGTGGCGACCTGGTCGAACCAGCCCGTGCCGACCTCGCGCTGGTGCTTGGTCGCCGTGTACCCGTGCGCCTCTGCCGCGAACTCGCGCTCCTGCAGCTCGACGTAGGCCGACATGTGGTGGTCGGCGTAGCCCTTCGCGAGGTCGAACATCGAGTGGTTCAGCGCGTGGAAGCCAGCCAGCGTGATGAACTGGAAGCGGAAGCCCATCGCGCCCAGCTCTCGCTGGAACGCGGAGATCTGGTCGTCGTCGAGGTGCTGCTTCCAGTTGAAGGACGGTGAGCAGTTGTAGGCGAGCAGCTGGTCGGGGAACTCGCTCTTGATCCCCTCGGCGAAGGCGCGCGCGACCTCCAGGTCGGGCTTGCCGGTCTCCATCCAGAGCAGGTCGGCGTAGGGGGCGTAGGCGCGTCCACGAGCGATGCACGGCTCGATGCCGTTGGCGACTTCGTAGAAGCCCTCGCTCGTGCGGCCGCCGGTGAGGAAGGGGCGGTCGCGCTCGTCGACGTCGCTCGTGAGCAGTGTCGCCGCTTCGGCGTCGGTGCGGGCGATGATGATGCTCGGCACGCTCTCGACATCGGAGGCCAGGCGCGCGGCGTTGAGCGTGCGCACGTGCTGCTGTGTGGGGATGAGCACCTTGCCGCCGAGGTGGCCGCACTTCTTCTCGCTCGCGAGCTGGTCCTCCCAGTGCACGCCTGCGGCACCCGCGACGATCATGCTGCGCATGAGCTCGAAGGCGTTCAGCGGTCCGCCGAAGCCGGCTTCGGCGTCGGCCACGATGGGAGCGAACCAGTCGTTGACGGTCGAGGTGCCCTCGCCGCGCTCGATCTGATCGGCGCGCTGCAGCGCGTTGTTGATGCGTCGCACGACCGCCGGCACCGAGTTCGCGGGGTAGAGCGACTGGTCGGGGTAGGTCTGGCCCGACAGGTTCGCGTCCGCGGCCACCTGCCAGCCGGAGAGATAGACCGCCTCCAGGCCGGCGCGCACCTGCTGCACCGCCTGGTTGCCCGTCAGTGCGCCGAGGGCGCGGACCGGCGTCGGGTTTGCGTGCAGGCGCTCGAACAGGCGCCCGGCGCCGCGCCGTGCCAGCGTGTGCTCCTCGACCACCGAGCCGCGCAGTCGCACGACGTCGGCAGCGGTGTAGTCGCGGGTGATGCCGCTCCAGCGGAAGTCTGCCGCCCACTCCAGCTCGAGCTCTGCCGCTTCGGTTGCCAGCGTGCGCTGCGGGGCCGGGGTCCGGTGCTGCTCGGTCATGATGCGCTCCTTGGGTTCGATCCTGTGCTGCTCACCCGACGGGGTGGTGTGACCACTCTGCGGGCAGATCGAGCCCGTAATGCGCCACCGCCGTGATGAAGTTCTGCATTCCTGCCACACGGTGCAGTTCTGCCGTATGGTGCTCGCATGACCCGCGCATCCTCGTCGCCAGGCACTTGGGATCGACCCGCGAGATCGACACCGGAGCCCGAACCGGTCGATGCGCTGCAGCTGGGCAAGTCGCTGCGCCACGCCCGCAAGCAGGCTGGGCTCACGCTCGACGCCGTGCACGATGCCATCGGGCTCGCGCCGTCGCAGCTGTCGGGCTTCGAGCTCGGCAAGCGAGAAGCCCGCTTCTCGCAGCTGCAGCAGCTCTCGTCGCTGTACGGGGTGACGCTCGCGCAGCTCACGGGCACCGTGCCGCCGTCGAAGCGCGCCGCCATGGAGCTGCGACTGGAGCGCGCGATGCAATCATCGACCTGGCAGCAGAAGCGGCTGCCGACCATGCGCATCGGGCCTCGCACGCCCGACGATGTGCTCGAGACGATGCTGGCGCTCGTCGACGAGCTGGATCGCGTGGCCGAGGAGCGGGTCGCGACGCCGGAGGAGGCTCGTCGGGCGAACACGCAGCTGCGCGCCGAGATGCGCACGCGCGACAACCACTTCCCGGAGATCGAGGCCGAGGCCGCCGCGATGCTCGCGAGGGTCGGCTACCAGTCGGGCCCCCTGTCGCAGCACCTCATCGCGGCGATCACGGAGCGACTGGGATTCTCGCTCCATCATGTGGGCGACCTGCCGCACTCGACCCGCTCGGTGATGGACTACAAGCGCAAACGCATCTACCTCTCGCGCTCCACGCGCACCGGCCATGATCCGCGGTCGGTGCTGCTGCAGGCGCTCGGTCACCATGTGCTCGGTCACTCGGTGCCGGCCGACTTCGGCGAATTCCTGCGGCAGCGCATCGAGACCAACTACTTCGCCGCGGCGCTGCTGATGCCCGAGCGCACGGCCGCCGAGTTCCTCGCGGACGCGAAGCGTGAGCGTCAGCTCGCGGTCGAGGATCTTCGCGACGCGTTCGCGGTCTCGTACGAGGCCGCTGCGCATCGCCTGACGAACCTGGCGACCGTGCACCTCGGCATCCCGCTGCACTTCCAGAAGGTGCACGAGTCCGGCATCATCTACAAGGCCTACGAGAACGACGGCGTGACCTTCCCCGCAGACCACACCGGTGCCATCGAGGGGCAGCCGGTGTGCAAGCGCTGGACCAGCCGCGAGGTGTTCGACATTGCCGACAGGGTCAACCCCTTCGAGCAGTACACCGAGACGCCGGCCGGCACCTTCTGGTGCACGGCGATGACCGAGCGCAGCCAGAGCGGGGAGTTCTCGCTCTCGATCGGCGTGCCGTTCTCAGAGGCGAAGTGGTTCCGCGGCAGGGCGACCAAGGAGCGATCGGTGTCGCGCTGCCCGGATCCGTCATGCTGCCGGCAGCCGCCCGCGGACCTCGCCGAGGCTTGGGCGGGGCAAGCATGGCCGAGCGCGAGAGCGCACTCCCACCTGCTCGCTGCGCTCCCGCCGGGCGCGTTCCCAGGCGTCGACGAGACCGAGGTCTACCGGTTCCTAGCCGCGCGCGATTAGAGCACCGCGGCGTGGCGCAGCGGCAGTCGCAGGGCGGCATCCGCCATGTCGTCGAGCTGCGACAAGGCGCGCCTGAGCACGGTGCTCGAGGTGTGTGCCGTGTAGGGGAAGTAGACGATCTCGACACCGACCTCGGCGAACTCGCGCTCGAGCCGGAGGCCGCGCTCGGTGCCGCGCCAGTCGTCCCCCTTGAAGAAGTGCGTGAAGCCGACCTCGCGCCAGGTGTCGAGCTTGTCGGGCACCGTCTCGACGTGCACGCGGTCGACCCAGCGGATCGAACGCACGATCTCGACGCGCTCCAGCGTGGGGATCACCGCTTCGACGCCCTTGACATCACGCAGCATCTCGTCGCTGACGACACCTGCCACGAGCTCGTCGCACTGCTCCCGCGCGTGGCGCAGCAGGTTCAGGTGCCCGACGTGGAACAGGTCGAACCCTCCCGCTGCATACCCGATGCGTTGCGGCATCCTCACCCCCACGTCCGTGAACTCCGACGAACCACATGGAACACGGTTCGCAAACAGTGTTATCGACGCTAGCACGGAGGGTCCGCGGGAGGGGCGCCGCGACCGTCGTTCGGCGCAGGGGAGCCTCAAGATGCGGTCAAGCCGGTCGCTTGTACTCCGGCGTCATGACGCCGAGTGCCCCGAGCACGCGTCCCTGTGCGAACCAGCGGCGGCGTCGATAGACGGCGCCGGCCGGGAGGTCGTGCCGCAGGCGCGCGAGCCACTCGCCAGCCACAAATGACGGCACGCGCAGGAGTCCGCCAACCAGATGACCTGCGCGCTTCGCGATCCGAGCGGCGGCCAATTCATCGCGGCTCATCAGTCGGGCGCGCACCTGCCCCTGGCAGATGGCGCGCCGTCGCACGAAGGCCAGCGTCGTCCTCCGGCTGACGATGTCGTCCCGAGCCACGGATTCTGCCGAGGCAACGATCCTGCCCCCGGCCTTGAGCAGCACGCGACCGAACTCGAGATCGGAGCCTCCGGAGAGTCCGAGCCCGACGTCGAACCGCACGCCGAGCGCGCGAGTCTGCGCGCTGTCGATCAGCACGTTGCCGGTCGCCAGGGCCGACAGCTCGGTGCCGGTGGGGAAGCGCGTGCGGCGCATGAAGCCGCCGGCCGCGATCCACGGATCGGTGCCCTCCCGCCACACGTAGCGCACGAATCCCATGACGGCAGCCGGGCGGTACGTCTGCCAGGCATCCACCAGTCCCGCCAGCCATCCTGGCTCGGGCAGCAGGTCGTCATCGATCATGACGACCAGCTCGTTCGGCGCCGCTGAGTCCAGCGCCGCCTGCCGCGCCGCAGCGATGCCCGGGGTTGGCTCCGCGAGGTAGCCGGCGTCGAGCGTCGCCGCGACAGCGCGCGCCGATTCCTCCGGATCGTTGTCGACGATGAGGATCCGGCGCTCGGCGTCGACGTCGGCCGCATCCTCCTGGATCGCGCACAGCAAGGGCTGGAGCAGCTCCTCGCGCTGGAAGGTGGGAATGGCGATCATCACCCGGGCCCGCGCAGCGCTCTGCGAGCGCGCGGCGCCCTCCATGGGTGCCGCGGGCCGACCCGGTGCGTTGTCGTGACCCTGTGCCATCGTCGCCTCCCTCGGTGTGGCAGCGCGGGACGTCTTCGAGACGCGCGTGTCCGCAATGCGACGGCGCTGCGGATGGTACCACGGGCTGAATCGTGGGCGTTCCATGAGCGCAGTCAATCGCGCGCGTACTCCGGTGTCAGTCGCCCCAGGGCACCCAGTACCCGGCCCTGCGCAAACCAGAGCCGACGCCGGTAGACGGCGCTGCTGCGCGGATCTCGGCGCAGTCTCGCCCAGTGCCCGGCGGCCGCGAACGTCGGAACGCGCAGCAATCCGCCCACCAGGTGGCCCGCACGCTTCGCCGCCCGAGCAGGCGGGTGCGCGTCCCTGCTGAGCAGACGTGCACGGATCTGACCCTGGCAGATCGCACGCTTGCGCACGAATGCGAGGCTGGTGCGCTCCGGCACGATCTCGTCCCGAGCGACGGACTCCGCGGACGCGACGATGGTCCCGCCGGCTGCGAGCAGCGCGCGACCGAACTCGAGGTCGTCTCCACCCGAGAGTCCGAGCGACAGGTCGAAGGTGATGCCGAGCGCTCGTGCTTGCGCGACGTCGATGAGCACGTTGCCGGTTGCGAGCGCCGAGAGCGCGGTGCCCGTGGGAAACCGTGTCCGGCGCATGAATCCGCCCGCTGCGATCCACGGGTCGGTGCCCTCCGGCCACACGTAGCGCACGTAGCCCATGACGACCGTCGGCGTGTGCCCGCGCCATGCCTCGATGAGCCCGCCCAGCCAACCCGGCTCAGGGACGAGATCGTCGTCGATCATGACGACGAGCTCGTCGGCGCGCGCCGCGTCCAAGGCTGCCTGCCGGGCGGCGGAGATGCCTGGCAGGGGCTCCGGCAGATAGGTGACGCCGAGAGCCGCGGCAGCCTGCTCGGCGGAGCGGTCCGGATCGTTGTCGACCAGGAGCAGCCTCGTCGGGGCCCGCACGGTCGCCGCTTCTGCCCGGATGAGGGCGATGAGCCCCGCGAGCCGACCGGCACGCCGGAACGTCGGCACGGCGATGAGGACTGGGCGCTCTTGGGACATGATCATGACGGTCAGGGGTGCGTCGCGCGACGGCGGGCCACGGCCAGGCGGAATGCGTCTCGGTGCGCGAGACCCGCATGGTTCCAGGCTCGGTCGGAGAGGTCGGGTGCCGTCGTCGGTGGGTCGGCGGCTGCGCTGGCGAAGCGCTCGAGCACATCGCCGGTGAGCTGGCCGTCGAAGCAGTGGACCCACCCGGGTCCGACCTCTGCAGCGAGTGCCTCGGCAACGTCGTTGCGCGGCACCAGTACAGGGCGCTGGAGGGACAGGGCCGCCAGCACGGACCCGGAGTTGTGCATGGCTCGGTACGGTAGCACGACGCCAATGGATTGCATAACAGTGTTTGCAAACTCGGTCTCGGAGAGGTAGTGCAGGTCGAGGCTCACCCGGCGATCTGCCTCGGCACGCGCACGCACTTCGCGCTCGATCGCGGCGCCGGTCGGGTTGCCGGCGATGCGCAGCCGCAGCTCCGGCGCGGAGTCCGAGGTAGCGGCAAAGGCATCCAGCAGATCCTCGACGCCCTTGTAGCGGCGCACGAGGCCCACGAAGGCGATGGTCGATTGCGAGGCTTCCAGCGCCGGCAACGCAGCGAACCAGTCGCGATAGTGACCGTGCTTGATGAGCGTCGCGGTGGTGCCCTCCGGCACCGCCGTGTGCTCGTTCAGCACGATGCGGTGGTCGACGCGACGCTCGATCCACGCGAGATAGCGACGCTCCCACGGCGAGACGTCGGTCGGCAGCGCGATGTTGTGCGCCGTTCGGACGACAGCGACCCGGCTGAGCGCGAGCCGAGCAGCCAGCGCGATCGCGAACGTGCGCCGCGCAGTGCGGCGCAGCACCGTCGATCCGCCGAGCATCGTCTCGGGCCAGTGGAAGTGCAGCACGTCGTAGCGGCCCAGGACAGCTCGCCTGCGGTCGAAGCGGAGGTGCTCGACACCGGGCGTCTCCGCCAGAGCGGCATCCAGCATGTGCACGTACGGGTTGGAGGTCGTGCGCGGTGCACCGAAGGACTGCATCACCCTGATCGGACGGTTCGTCTGCGCGCGCATGGCGCCCAGTGTGCCATCTTGCGCGTGAACGGGAGTGTGGGCCTAGACTCGGCGCCAGTCGTGCGCTCGGGCCGTGCGGTCCGCGCGAGGCATGCAGGGGACAGGAGTGCGACGGATGGCTGAAGCGTTCTCCGACACCTACCGCAGGCTCGCGAGCACCCAGAAGGGGCATGCGCGCGGCGCCCCCGGCTATTCCGTCTACGTCAATCGGAGGCTCGGCAGGGTGCTCGCCGCAGCGGCGTTCCGCTGGGGCTGGACGCCCAACGGGGCGACGGCATGCAGTGCCATGCACACATTCCTCGCCATCGTGCTGCTCATCGCGCTTCCCGCGCAGTGGTGGAGCGGCGTGCTCGTGGCCGCGCTCCTGGTGCTCGGCTACGCGTGGGACTCCGCGGACGGTCAGCTTGCGCGGCTGCGCGGCGGGGGCAGTCTCTCGGGGGAGTGGCTCGACCATTTCGTGGACGCGATCAAGATCTCCTCGCTGCACCTCGCGGTGCTGCTCGCCCTGTGGCTGCACACGCCCTATCGCGACACGGGCTGGATGCTCGTGCCGCTCGCCTTCTCGATCGTGGGGGTCGTGACGTTCTTCGGGATGCTGCTCAACGACCTGCTCAAGGGCAAGTCGGGCGTGCACTCGACCCACGAGCGCGGGGGGGGAACCTTTGCTCGGTCGATGCTGCTGCTCCCGACCGACTTCGGCGTGCTGTGCCTCGTGTTCGTGGTCTGGGGATGGACGCAGGGATTCCTCTGGATCTATGCCGCGCTTGCGCTCGCGAACGCCGCGTTCCTGGCGCTCGCCGCGAACAAGTGGTTCCGGGAGATGCGACAGATCGATCGGAACGCACAGCCGTGACCGGCCAGCCAGCCGCGACCGGCCAGCCAGCCGGGCCGCTGCCCGCCTTTGCGGTGGTGATCGTGAACTTCGGCTCGAGCGCGCTGCTGCGTGAGCACGCGGCAACCATCGAGCTCCCGGCCGCGGGCGGGATCGTCGTCGTCGACTGCTTCAGCAGCAGTGCCGAGCAGTCGCGGGTGCGCGAGCTCGCGGACGAGCACGGATGGACCGCGGTGCTGCTGGACGAGAACGCCGGGTTCGGCGGTGGCACCAACGCCGGTGTCGCGCGGGCCGCTGCGATGGGTGCGAGCGTCATCGTGGCGCTGAACCCCGACGCATGGATCGACGAGGCATCGCTGACGGCGCTCGTGCGTGCGGTGCAGCGGGATCCGATGCTGCTGGCGTCGCCGACGATCGTCGGTCCCGAGGGCGAGCCGTGGTTCGCGGGCGCAGACCTGTACTTGGACGACGGCGTCGTGCGCGGCGCGCGCGCCCGTCACCGGTTCCCCGCGGCGCGGCGACGGGAGTGGGCGACTGGCGCGTGCTTCGCGATCTCGCTCGATCTCTGGCGCCGTTCCGGCGGCTTCGACGAGGAGTACTTCCTCTACTGGGAGGACATCGACTTCTCCCATCGTGTGCTCGACCGGGGCGGGCGCTGGGTGCTCGTCGACGCAACGGTCGTGCACGATGCCGGCGGCACGCAGTCGGACGTGGCGTCGGGCCGAGCGAAGTCGGAGACGTACTACTACTACAACATCCGCAACGGCCTGCTCTATGCGGCGAAGCACCTCGACGATGAGCAGGTGCGCCGCTGGCTGCGCGCTGCCCCGCGAGTGGGCTTCGGCGTGCTGCTGCGAGGTGGGCGTCGGCAACTCGTGGTGTCCCTCCGCCCGTGGAAGGCGTACCTCCGGGCGCTGCGGGACGGTCGGCGCATCATCCGGGAGCGTCGAGCGCCGCTCTCGGCTCAGCCGAGTCGCGGGCGCGCCCGATGAGCGCATCGGACGGCGGCATCCTGATCGTGTGCGCGGCGAACGTCTGCCGATCGCCCATGGCCGAGTTCGCGATCCGCCGCGTCTTCGGCACGCGGGACGGCTTCGGCGGAGTCCCGGTCGCCAGTGCGGGGCTGCGCGTGGAGGACGCGCGGTCGGCGTGTCGGGATGTCGTCGCCTTCCGTGACGAGCCCATGTGGCAGCAGACGGCGGCGCAGCACGTGGCGCGCCCGCTCGATCGCGACATGATCCGAGCGGCGACACTGATCCTCGCGGCAACGCGGGAGCAGCGCTCGGCGGTGGTGGCCCAGGCTCCGGAGCGCCGCAGCGCCGTGTTCACGTTGCGCGAGGCGCTGTGGCTCGGCAGGGACTACGAGCGAGCCGCAAACACGCCGATTCCACGCGTCGTGGCTGCATTCGGCGAGCACATCCACGGCATGCGCGGACTGCGACCGCTGCCGACGCCGCAGCGCCAGCGGCTCTGGACGCGTACCGTGCCCGATCCGCTCGACATCCCCGACGGCCACGGTGGTCGGGCCAGGGCGCATCACGCTGCGATGCGGGCCGCGCTCGTGGGTGGCAACGAACTCGCAGAGCGCATTGCCGGCCCGAGGTCGCTAGCCGGCGAACCAGGCTGAGCTGGTCGCTTCGCGGAGCCTGTGCGCTGCGACATCCCAGGTGTAGTCCGCGATAGCGCGCTCGCGGGCCGCATCGCTGGGGCGCCTTCCCCACGTCGCATCCAGCTGCGCTGCCGCTGCGCTCTCGTCGAGCGGCGAGACGAACGCTGCGTAGCCGCCGACCGTCTCCCGGAAGACCGGGATGTCGCTGACGAGCAGTGGAGACCCGAAGCTCGCGGCCTCGACCGACGGCATCCCGAAGCCCTCGTCCAGACTGAGCGAGATCGTCAGGGCGGCGTGCGCGTAGAGCCACGCGAGCTCCTCGTCCGGCACGGGGCCGACCACCACGATGCTGCCGTCGCGCAGCAGTGGTTGCACGCTCTGCGGCACGGTCGACGCTCGGCCCGAGTGCTCGATGCCGCCGACGACGTAGAGCGGGCTCGACGGCGTGATCCGCGTCGAGCGCGCAGCCGCCCGCATCACCGTCTCCAGATTCTTCCGCACGTTCAGGCGTCCGACCGTGACCGCGAACTCGGCACCCGGAGGGACGATTGCCGGTCGCCGCATCTCGCCCTGCAGACCGGGCGGAATCCCGAGCCCCGTGACGACCGGTCGCAGCCCAGGGGCATGCCGGAGCACGCGCGCCGCCTCGGTCTGCGTGGAGACCGCCACGATCGACGCTCGTCGAGCCCATGGCAGCATCGGCGCGAAGTAGGCGCGCTCCGACAACGAGAACCACTGCGGCTGCTCGAGGAACATCACGTCGTGGATGAACACGATCGACGCGCCCGCAGCGGGCGTGTAGTTGTGGCACACGATGATATCGGCGCCGGTACGGGAGGCGATCCGCGGCAGCTCCCAGCGATTCGACACGGCATGAGGCCACAGTCTCGTGGTCGCGAGCGCTGCCCCGTCGGGGAGGCCGACGGGATCTGCGTCTCGCCGCAGGGCGACGATCAGCTCGTCATCGGGGAACGCCCTCGCCCATGCCGCCAGCAGCTCTCGCTGCACCGTTCGATTGGCGCCGGGTCCGCGCTGCCACCAGTACGCGTCGAACAGGACTCGCATGTGACCTCCTCAGGCGGGGCCTCGGATGATGCGCCTCCTCCTGAGGTCATCCTAAGCCAGGGCGCATCGACACGTAACATCGTTATGGCTACGCTCCGAACAGGCGGTACCCCAGGCCGAGATCCGGATGCTCCGGATGGTGTCGGGCAACCGGTAGGTCACGACAGTCTGGAGAGACGTGGACGCGCAACGGTGCGTTCGTCGAGCGAATCGTTCGACGACACTGATTCTGGCCGCGGGTTTCGCTGCGGTGCTCGCGCTCGGGCTGTCGGCCTGCGGGGCGACCGCAGCGAATCCGGCCTCCAGCGCGACCCCCCCACCACAGGCGTCGGCCGCGCCGTCAACGTCGCAAAGCGGTCCTTCCGCTCCGGCAGCGATGCCGACGCCGAGTGCATCGCCAAGGCCGGCCAGCATCGCTGCGCCGGGCGGGGAGGATGTCGATGCCTCGACGCCCGACGGGCCGCTCGAGGCAGCGCCGCTCCCGACCACGGCGGCGGAGCTCGATGAGACCGTCGCGTTCGACACCGGCATCGTGATCGACATCGTCGAAGTCAGTGCGATCACGGTGACGGCGGAGACCCCCGGCGAGGTCGACGGATCCGCCGTGCGCGTCACGGTCTCGGCTCGCAACACCTCCGACGAGCCGCAGCCGGTCGACTCCGCGCTCGTCACGGTCGTCGCTGGCGACGAGCTGGGCATCGGCACCACCGCAGGCGACCCTGCGCCGCTGTCGGGCGAGATCGCGCCGGGCGGAGCCATCACCGGTTCCTACACCTTCATGCTCGACCCGGCAGCTGATCGTGAGATCACCGTGTCGGTCAACTATGCCGCTGGCGAGCCCGTCGCGGTGTTCACGGGAAAGACCTCCTGACAGATGGAGCACGCCATGCCCGCTCACCGTCGCCCCATGCGGGCAGCGCTGCTCAGCACCGCGGCATTGATCGCCGCCGGATCGATGCTGCTCACCGGCATCAGCGCGGTCTCCGCCGCGGACGGCGATGTCCCGCCCGGACCGGTCACGATGCAGCAGCGCACCGCGGACGTCGTCACGGCCGACCCGCTGCCGACGGTGCAGATCGACAACGGGTACGTCTGGGCGCAGACGATGATCGGCAACACCGTCTATGCGGTAGGCAGCTTCGCGAATGCTCGCGCGCCGCTCGCCGCACCGGGGACGAACCTGACCCCGCGCAGCAACATCCTCGCCTTCGACATCACGAACGGCAATCTGCTGCCGTTCGCCCCGCAGGTGAACGGCGTGATCCGCGCGGTCGCGGCGTCCCCGGATGGTTCCCGCATCTACATCGGCGGCTCGTTCAACACGGTCAACGGCGAGACCCGCTGGAACTTCGCAGCGCTGAACGCAGCAACCGGGCAGCTCGTGCCAGGCTTCAACCCGACGATCGGCGGATCCGGGGTCTATGCGACCGCTGTGCTGGGCGACACCGTCTACATGACGGGCCTGTTCACACAGGCGAATGGCGTCGCACGCAGCAACCTCGCCGCGTTCGACACGGCGAACGGCGCGCTGCGCCCGTGGGCACCGACGACCGACCTGCAGGGCGACGCCATGGTCATCGACCCGGGCGGCGCGCATGTGATCGCCGGAGGGCGCTTCTACCGCGTCAACGGGGTGGTGCAGCGCGGCCTTGTGGCGCTCGACCCTGTCAGCGGTGCGATCGACACCACCTGGGCTGCCCCCGACACGGTCATCAACGGGTGGAACTCCGGATCCTCGGCAGGCAAGGCGGGCATCTTCGCACTCAACACCGATGACGGCGGCGTGTACGGCACCGGCTGGGTGTACGCGAACGTCACCGTCGGCAACCTCGAGGGCGTCTTCGCGGCGGAGGCCGGCACCGGAGACATCCGCTGGATCGCGGACTGCCACGGCGACCACTACGGCGTCTACTCGACCGGCGAGATCGTCTACGCCACGAGCCACACCCACCAGTGCGACACCGTCGGGCTCGCGCCCGAGCTGAGCCCGCGCACCTACCGGTACGTCGAAGCATTCAGTGCGACCGCCGAGGGCACGCTGACGCGCAGCCCCTCGGTGAGCAGCATCTACAAGGACTGGAGCGGCGCGCCCGCCCCCGAGCCGTACGCCTGGTACCCGGACTTCCTGATCGGCCACACCTCCGGCCTCAACCAAGCCGGTCTCTCGATGACCGGCAACGGCCAGTACCTCGCGGTCGCCGGTGAGTTCAGTGCGGTGAACAATCAGCGCTACGAGGGCATCGTGCGCTTCGCGACCACGCCTCCTGGCGGACCCAAGCAGGGCCCGCGCATCGCGAGCTCCTCCTGGGGTGCGCCGACCGCGTCCTCCGCGGTCGCAGGCCGGGTGCGCATCTCCATGCCCGCGAACTGGGATCGCGACGATCGTGACCTCACCTACGAGCTGCGCCGATCTGGCACCGCGGGAGTCGTGCAGTCACAGGTCGTCGGTTCGGGATGGTGGCCGCAGTCGCAGCCGCGCGTGCTGTTCGGCGACACCGGGCTGACACCGGGGGCCTCCTACACCTACACCGTGCGCGCGGTGGACGGCGACGGCAACGCGGTCACGAGCCAGCCGGTCAGCGTGACCGTCGGTGCTGGCACGCCATCCGAGTACGTCAACGCCGTGCTCGACGACGGAGCCTCCATCTACTATCCGTTGGGCACCATCGCCACCGACTACGCCGGCGGCGGCAATCCGCAGTTCGGTGCGGGCACGAGCAGCGTGACTCCTGGTGCTGTCGCGGGCGTCACCGGCGAGTCGGCCACCGACTTCGCGGGCAACAGCAACGGTCGTGTCTCGTCACCCGCGAGCGGAGCCGTCACGTCGGAGTTCTCCGCAGAGGCGTGGTTCCAGACCACCACGAACAGCGGCGGCAAGATCATCGGCTTCGGCAACGCGGTGACCGGCTCCTCGTCCAGCTACGACCGACACGTCTACATGCAGAACAACGGCCGACTGACGTTCGGCGTCTACCCCGGTGGTGTGCGCACCGTGAGCTCTGCCCAGTCCTACAACGATGGGGAGTGGCACCACGCGGTGGCGACGCAGAGCAGCGAAGGCATGCGGCTCTACGTCGACGGAGTGCTGGTCGGCAGCGACGCGTCGACGGTCGGCGCGCAGGTCTACAACGGCCACTGGCGAATCGGCGGCGACAATCTGTCTGGCTGGCCGAGCCGACCGACGTCCGACTTCTTCAGCGGTCGCATCGACGACGTCGCCATCTACCCGAACGCGCTCGCGAGCGGCCAGATCATGTCGCACTACACCACCGGTCTCGACCAGGAAGCGCCCAGCCCCGCGTTCACATCGTCGACCGACGACCTGACGGCGACGTTCGACGGCTCCGGATCGACCGCTGACACCGGCGCGACGATCGCCGCATACGCGTGGAGCTTCGGCGACGGAACGCCGGACGGATCTGGCGTGGCACCCGCGCACACCTATGCGTCGGCGGGCACGTACGCGGTCACGCTCACGGTGACGGACAGCCGGGGGGTGAGCGGCGCAGTCACGCAGGACGTCACGGTGCTCGCCGCCAACCAGTCGCCCACGGCGTCGTTCACGACGTCGGTCGACGGCATGGCAGTGGCAGTGAACGCCGTGGGGTCCTCCGATCCCGATGGCTCCATCGCGTCCTACTCGTGGAACTGGGGGGACGGCAGCGCTGCCGCCACCGGCGCCACGGCATCGCACGCGTACACGACACCGGGAGAGCACACGATCACACTGACCGTCACGGATGACCGGGGCGCGACGGGCACGACGACCCGCCAGGTCACGGCGGCGCATGCCGACCCGACGGCATCCTTCACCGCGGCAGCGGCGGGACTGCGCATCGACGTCGATGGCTCGGCCTCGGCCGCCAGCGACGGCGCCTCGCTCAGCTACGCGTGGAACTGGGGGGACGGAGCATCCGGCAGCGGAGGCACCGCCAACCACAGCTACGCGGCAGGGGGCACCTACACGATCACCCTCACTGTCACGGACAGTCTCGGAGCCACGGCGACGACGACGCGGGAGTTGACGGTGTCTCAGGCCGCATTCGCGGGCAGGGACGACTTCGAGCGGACGGTGAGCGCCGGGTGGGGTGACGCCGACGCCGGCGGCACCTGGACACCGATGTTCGGCTCCGCGGCCGTGGCCTCGGTCGCAGGCGGCGACGGCATCCTGACGCTGTCGCCCAACCAGACCCGCAACATGGCGCTCCAGGGCCTGTCGATCGCCGACAGCTCGACCACCGTCACCTACTCGATCGACCAGGCACCGGCTACGGGCAACTCCTATGTCGGCATCGCCGCACGGCAGTCCGCGACGCAGAACTACACGGTTCGCGCCTGGATGCGCAGCAACGGCACCGTCTGGCTCGTCGCGCAGCGCTCCGGCAGCTCCACGGTGCTGTCGGCGGTGCCCCTGGGGCTCAACTGGACCGCGGGCCAGGAGCTGCAGCTGCGAGTGCAGGTGACGGGCGCGAGCCCGACCACGATCCAGGCGAAGGCCTGGCCCGCGGCTAGTGCTGAGCCGGCTGCATGGCAGCTGAGCACGACGGACGCAACGGCCGGACTGCAGGGCGCAGGCTGGGTCAGCCTGCATGCGAACCGAGCCGGGTCCGCGGCGTCGACCGCTGCGTTCTCCTTCGACGGTCTGCGGGTGAGTGACCCGAACACGGGCGGGGAACCGGCCAATGTCGATCCGGTCGCCTCGTTCACCGCCGCGGTCTCCGATCTGCAGGTCGCGGTCGATGGCACGGCGTCCTCCGATGCCGATGGCTCCATCGCCGCCTACAGCTGGAACTGGGGTGATGCCACGCCGGCCAGCTCAGGGGCCACTGCGACCCACAGCTACGCCGCAGCTGGCACCTACACCGTCTCGCTGACCGTGACCGACGACGACGGCGCCACCGCGTCCACGAGCAGCCAGGTGACCGTCACCGCGGCGCCCGGCGGCAACACGGCGCCGACCGCCTCGTTCACCACCTCGGTGGCCGATCTCGATCTGGCTGTCGATGCTGCGGCGTCCGCCGACGCTGACGGCACCATCGCGGGGTACAGCTGGAACTGGGGCGATGCCACGCCAGCAAGCACGGGGGCCACGGCGACTCACACCTATGCCGCAGCCGGCACCTACACGGTGACGCTCACCGTGACGGATGATGACGGCGCTACCGCGACCACCACACGGGAGGTGACCGCGACGGACCCGGTCGTGCCCGGTGACTTCGCCGCGGAGGACGACTTCGGCCGCACGGTCTCGCAGGGCTGGGGCTCGGCGGATGTCGGCGGCGCCTGGGGTGTTGAGAGCGGCAGCTCGACGCCGCTGTCGGTGGCCGGTGGGACGGGCGTGCTCACGCTCGGAGCAGGCTCCACCCGCAACGTGCTGCTGAACGACGCCGACCTGCAGAACGTGCGGATCTCGGTCGACTTCTCGCTCGATCAGGCACCGTCCACAGGCTCTGCATACTTCGGTGTCCTCGCCCGATCGACCGGCACGGACGACTACCGCGTGCGCACCTGGCTGCGGGACAACGGCACTGTCTGGCTGGTGCTGCAGCACGGCAGGACCGTGCTGCGCAGCTACCAGGTGCCGGGCCTCATCCGGGGTGCCGGCGACTCGTTCACCTTGGCGGCGGAGGTCTCGGGCTCGACGAGCACGACCTTCTCGGCGAGCATCTGGCGCTCGGGCACCCCGCAGCCAGCGATCTGGCAGGTGGTGGCGACCGACGCGGCTGGGCCGGAAGCCAGCGGAGCCGTCGGCGTGCACTCGAACCGCTCGGGTTCGTCGAGCGCCACTGGCGTGTTCACCGTCGATGCGTTCCGCGTGACTGACCTCGGCTGACGGATCTGCGCTGACGATGCCGAGGGCGGCCTGAGTAGATTGGCCGTGTGAGGCGACGGCGCGAGGTTCGGGGATGAGCGACTCGCTGCTGCTGCTTGCCCCGCTCGCGCTGTGCGCGGGCGGGGTGGGGCTGCTGCTGTTCCGTGCCAGTCCCCGCGGGACGTTCGTCGTCTGGACGCTCGTGCTGTTCTTCGTGCCGATCTGGATCGGTGCAACGGTCGGCTTCTTCTGGGCCGCGCTGACGCTCGTGACCATCGCGGCGATCATCGCGCACCTGGCCGATCTGCGGCTCACCGTGGCCGACGGCTTCGTTGCGGTCTTCGCGCTGCTCGTGCTGGTGCTCTTCGCATTGAACCTGGCGACGCTCTCCGCGTCGGTCATCGCGATCCTGCAGTGGGTGCTGCCCTATGCCTGGGGTCGCATGGTGCTGACGCGGGTGCCGGCACCGTTCGTGGTGCACACCATCGCGCTGGTCGCCGTCGTCGCTGCGGTGCTCGCCCTCGTCGAGTTCGCGACCAGGACCAACGTGTTCGTGCTCGTGCCCGGTTCCGGGTCGTACGCGCAGTGGTCGACGCTCCAGCCGCGGGCATCATTCCTGCGCGCCGAGGGCGCGTTCGGGCACTCGATCGCGCTCGGCGCGTCCCTGGCGATGTCGGCCGCGTTCGTCGTCGCGGCACGCTGGCGCACACCGATCACGCTGCTCGCGCTCGCCGTACTGGTGGGTGCCATCGTCGTGACCTTCAGCCGCATCGGTCTCATCACCGTCGGGCTGACGCTTGCGCTCAGCGTCATGCTGCTGCCCGGCATCAGTCGCGCGCTGCGATGGACGATCATCGGAGGTGGCCTCGCGGCCGGAGCGCTGATCTTCTCGTTCATCGGCAGCGTCTTCGCCGACGCGGGCGATGAGGCCGGCGGCAGTGCCGACTACCGAGGCGATCTCTTCACGCTGCTGCTCGAGGTTCGGCCGCTGGGCACGGCGGGCGATTGGTCCGACCGCCTCGTCGGCGGTGTCTACCTGGGCAACTTCGCGCAGTCGGTGGACAACACCCTGCTGCTGATCGCGCTCCGCTTCGGGTGGGTGCCGATGCTCGTGGTGGTGGCGGTGTTCGTGGCGATCATCATCGGGCTGCTGCGTCGTCGCGCGAACCCCGCATCCATCGCCGTGGCAGCGCAGCTGCCCGCCCTGCTCGCCGTCGCGCTCATCACGCAGTTCGGCATGTTCCTCTGGTTCCTTGCCGGCCTCAGCATCGCCTGGGACGCACAACGAGGCGAGGCCGCCGAGCATCGGCTCGCGTCGGGGCTCAGCCGACTGCCTCCGATGCGTCTGCTTCCGGACGGCGGCGCAGCATCAGCCGCACGAAGACCATGAGGGATGCGGCATCTCGCCGATAGATCGGCAGCAGCAGCGACATCGAGGCGACGAGCAGTCCGGCAGCCAGCCCCACCCCCACCTCGGGCCAGTGGCCGAGCGCGTCGAGCGGCCGGCTCGCCCACCATGCGGCCGCACCCGACAGCAGGGTGACGCCGAACACGCGCGCAGCACCCTCGTAGAGCCGCCGCGTGGGCAGGGGTGTGACGCGAGAGAGCCAGGCGATCGAGATCGGCCAGGCGATGGCCGGGTGCACGGCGAAGCCGATCGCGACGCCGACGAGCCCGAAGAACGAGCCGACACTGACGCACGCGATCTTGATGGTCGCGGTGACCATCGTGTAGCGCAGCAGTGGTCCGCCGAGCCCGCGTGCGAGATACACCCAGTAGCCGACGTACGAGAGCGTCGTGAGGATGCCGGCGATCGCGAACATGCGCAGCAGCGGAGCCGCGTCGAGCCATCTGTCGCCGAGCATGATCGCGACGACGGGTTCGGCGAGCCCCGCCAGGATCGCGAGGGGGATGCCGATGAGGTAGCCGAGCGCGAGCTGCGCCGCCGTGACGTAGCTGTTGAACCTCGGCTGATCCTCCTGGATGCGGGACAGCACCGGGAGGGCGACCGACTGCAGGGGGCCGCGCACCTGCCCGAGCGGCGTCATGACCAGCTGGAAGCCACGGTTGTACAGCCCGAGCGGCGCCGTCCCGAAGCGCATCGCGACCAGCACCGTGTCGACCTGACGCGCCGCGTACTGGACCAGGTTCGCGGCGACGAGATTCCACCCGAAGGTGACCAGCGCGCGCACGCTGTGCCCGCGAGAGTACGCCTTCGGCCTCCACCTGCCGGCGATCACGACACCCACGAGCACGATGCCTGCGTTGGCGAGCTGCTGGATCACGAGCGCCCAGTAGCCTGCCCCGAGCAGTGCGGCGACGATCGCGACCGCGAGCGCGATCGCGGCAGCCGCGACATCCGAAATCGCCAGCGGTCGCAGCCGAACGTCGCGCATGAGGTTCGCCCGATGCTGGGTCGCGAGCCCGTTGAAGACGAACACCAGCGAGAGCCACTGCGCCATGCCGACGATCTCCGGCTCGCCGATGATCGCCCCGAGTGGCCACGAGATCGCGAACATCATGACCGCGAGGACCCCACCGATCAACGAGTTCAGCCAGAACAGATTGTCGCGCTGCCCGACCGAGAGGTGCGGGGCCTGGATCGACGCCGAGGTCAGCCCGAAGTCGCGGAAGATCTCGCCGACCCCCACCGCCACCAGCACGATCGCGAGCATGCCGTAGTCGTGCGGCGACAGCAGTCGCGCGAGCACGACCACCGAGACCAGCTGCAGGACGATGCGCGCCGCCTGCGCCGCCAGTGTGAAGAATGCACCGCGGGCGGCGTCGTGCGCGAGCGATGACGCCATCAGTGAGCCTCGCGCTCGCCGCGCTCGCGGCGCACGCGCGCGAACGTGCCGCGCAGGGTGCGGAGCGCCGTGCGCGGGGCGCCGAGCGAGAGCCGCAGCAGCCGGAAGCCCGGGTATGCCGGGGGACGTCGTCCAGCGAGCCGCGAGCCCAGCAGCCGAGCGCTGAGGAACCGCCGTCGATTCGTCTGCAGCGGCTGTGCCTGCGCCAGCTGCGACACCTCCAGCGGCTCGAGCGCGATCACGCCGGCGGCATGTGCATCCAGGATGGCCTGGCGCCCACGCGGTGTGCGGGCGAGGAGCGCGCTCCTCCCTTCGCCCTCGGTGAAGACGGGGTAGCCCCGCTCGTCAGATTCCCAGGAGTCGGCTGAGACGATGTCCGCCGATTCGCCCACGCCGTCGACGCACACCTTGCAGCGCCACTGCGTGGTCGGGCCGAGGCGGCGGCCCCAGGACTCGTCATAATCGGCTGAGACGACGTCGTCGTCGATGCGCGCGGTGAACCTCCCGGGCCAGCCGTTGCCTCGGTAGCGAAGCTCGTGCACGGTGTCGCTCAGGTCGACGCCGAGGTCGGCCAGCAGCGCGTCCGTGCCCGACTGGCTGGGCGTGCCGGCGCAGAAGAACGACAGCATGAGCGGCGCCTCGCCGTCGATCAGGTCGCCCGCCGTCTGCCGGAGCGCCGAGATCTCGCAGGGCTTGCCGCAGACGGCGGAGGCGGACAGCAGCACATCTGCGGAGTCGAGGGCGGCGACCGGCGCGTAGCGAGAGCCCGCTGCGCGCAGGGCCTGCGCGCGCGATGTGATCGTGACCGGCACGGTGCGTCGGGGTGCCGCGGGGTCTGCTGCGGCACCCGTCACGCGGGCGGCACGGCCAGTGTCGAGGAGCCAGGTGTGGATGGCCGTCAGCGCCCCGCCGCTGCTGCCCGCGTGGCGGAGCGCTGCATCGGTGGCCCAGGCGTTCCAGAGGCCCACGTGGGCGCCGAGCAGCGGGTGGACGGTCGCGTCCTTCGGGGGCGCGAGGCCACGGACGACGACGCCCGGGCACCCGCGTCGGAAGATCGCCGTCGCGTTCGGAATCGCCTGCGAATCGCCGTCGAACCGCGGACGGAGGTAGCCGTTCGAGTCGAGCTGCATCGTGAGCGACGAGTCCAGCCGCGTGCAGAGACCGCAGCCAGAGCACGCTTGGCTGTCGACGACCTGCGCGACTGCGCGCTCGAAGTCGTCGGTCACAGCGAACCCAGCCGATCCACGAGCGCCTGCAGCAGCTGCTGCCCGCGAAGCTGAGACGCGATCGCATCCGCGGCCAGGCCGTCCTGCTGCGCGTGACCGAGCACTGCCTGGGCCACGTCGTCGGCATCCGAGATGGGCACGACGCGCTCCCAGCCGATCGACTCCATCAGCGGCGCGAACTTGCGCGAGTACGCCATCGCGACCGCTGGGGTCCCGACCGAGAGCGCATTCAGGCACGCGTGCATGCGCGCACCGATCACGAGCTTCGCCCCCGCGATGGCCGATCGCGCCTCGACGAGGTCCGCGGGGATCAGCAGATCCACGCGCTCGCCGTACGTCTCGGCCAGCGCTCGCGCCACGGGCACGTCATTGTCCGGTGTGTCGGATTGGAGCACGTGGGGGAGCAGCGTGACGTCGCGGCCGTCGGCGAGCAAGCCGTCGATGATGGTGTGGACGGCGCTGCGATAGGAGGATGCGTCGACGTGGTCGTCGGCCTGCCACAGCAGTCCTGAGACGTTGAGCAGCACGTCGCGCGGCGCGCCGGGTGGCGGCTGGTCGAGGCCGAACACCAGGTCGCTCGTGACCGCATCCGGGCGGCGTCCCAGGCGGGTCGACGATGCGGCGCTCAGCGGGTCGCGAGCGAAGACGAGGCTGCTGCGCCCCAGCGATCGACGGGCGAGGGCTCTGCCGCGCGCGGTGCGGAACGGTCCGATCGTCTGAGGAGCGAGCGCAACGTCCGCGCCGGCCTGCACCGCGAACTCGTGGACGAGCGACATGGTCGTGAGCCGTGGCAGCCCGTAGATGTCGGCGAAGCTGTCGCCCGAGCGCGTGTCCCAGACGAGATCGAAGCCGGCGAGCCAATCCATCATGCCCTTGCTGCCCTCGACGCGCTCGCGCAGCAGCGATCGGGTTCGGCCCCACGGGATCTGGGGTGGCCGCCTGCGGTAGTTCATGTAGACGAACTCGGCGTCGGGCCAGAGCCGCTGGAGCAGGTCAACAGACCCCTGTCCCAACGCGCGCACCCCGAGGTTCGCCGATGAGTCATCTGCCCATGCAACGAGCACGCGCATCCGGGCCCCCCTCACATCAGCCGCTCAGAGCCCAGGCGACAGCGCCGAGCCGCTCTGCGGGATCGTCCCGTCCACGCTATCGGCACGACGTTGCGGAGCCGAGGATCCAGCGCCGGTAGTGTCTCCACCATGAGGAGACGTCGCGAGCGCTCGCGGTCCGCTGACCACGGCACCCCTGGTCGCGCGACCGAGGAAGCTGCATCGTGAGCGTCGAGCCCGCAACCTGGAACCTTGCCCACGTCTGGGAGGCGCTGCGGAAGTTCTGGGCGCTGATCGTCGGCCTCACGATCCTGGCCGCCGGCGCCGGGTTCCTCATCTCCTCGACCGTCGAGCCGCAGTTCCAGTCCCGTGCATCGCTCTACTTCGCCCTGAACCAGGGCACGTCCGGCTCGGACCTCAACCAGGGTTCCGCCTACACGCAGAATCAGATGCTCTCGTTCGCGAGGCTCGCAACCTCTTCGCGCGTGCTCGAACCGGTCATCGCAGAGCTGCAGATGAACGTGGAGCCGCGCGAGCTCGCGCGCTCCATCGCCATCTCGATCCCGCAGGACACGGTGATCCTCGACGTGACGGCGACGTCGAACGACCCTGACCGAGCAGCCACGATCGCGAACAGCGTCGCGGAGGAGCTGGCGTCGGTCGTGCAGGATGTCGCGGCCGAGAGCGTCGAGGGTGCGGCGACCATCACCGCCTCCCTGATCGATGACGCGGTGCCACCCACCGTGCAGACCGTGCCCAACAAGACGCGCGATGCGCTGCTGGCTGGCGCGATCGGCTTCCTGTTCGGTGTGCTCGTGGCATTCATCGCGACGATTGGCGACACGCGCGTCCGCAATGAGGCAGCGGTCGCGCGTGTGACCGACCTCCCCGTGCTCGGCGTGGTGACGAGAACCAAGCGGAACGTGGCGGCGGGCCTCATCGTCGCTCGCGAACCGCAGAGTCCCGTCGCCGAGGACGTGCGCAGGATCCAGTCCGCCCTGGCGTTCTCGTCGCTGGACGGTGACTCCCGGCGGCTGCTGATCACCTCGGCATCGCCTGGCGAAGGCAAGTCGACCTTCTCGACCAACCTCGCGCTGACGCTGTCCGATGTCGGTGCGCGCACCTTGGTGATGGATGCCGATCTTCGCCGGCCGCGGGTCGGTGCGCTCTTCGGGCACGACAGCGCCGTGGGCATGACGACGGCCCTGATGGGCGATGTGGAGCTGTCGGAGGCGATCGTCTCCTGGGGCGCGCATGGACCCGACGTGCTGAGCTCCGGCGCGGTGCCGCCGAATCCCGCGGCGGTCATCAGTTCGCAGGCGTTCCGCTCGATGCTCGATACGGTGTCGCAGCGCTACGACGCGGTGATCATCGACTCGCCGCCCGTCCTGACCGTTGCCGACGCGAACCTGCTCGCTCCGCTTGCCGATGGCGTGGTGATCGTGGTGGATTCGTCGAAGACCCGGCGAGCTCAGCTGGCGAACACGGTGCGCTCGATCGAATCCGCCGGTGGTCGGATCCTCGGCATCGTGCTCAACAACGCGCGAGCATCCAGCCATCGGAACACCTACTACGCGGATGCACCCAGCGACGGTCGCCGCCGCGGCGCGCGTCGTGCCTCGCCCTCGCGTCATTCAGCGACCACCGAGGCCTGAGAGCCGCTCGGCGATCCGCGCACGCGCGACCGCGGGCACGTAGGCCCGACGGAAGCTCCGCACGAACCGCCCCGCTTCCGCCGTGTCCATGAGTCCGCGAGAGACCCAGAAGTCGATGATGCGCTGCCTCGTCGCAGCATCCGCGCGTACGAGCACCCGGCGGTGCACGGAGAACCAGTGCGCGCTGGCCTCATCGACCTCCCGGATCGCATCTGACGCCCCCTGCTCCGTCGCGCGGCTGGGCCAGATGATCGCGGCGGGGATGTGGGCCCCGTTGATGGGCACCCGGTGCTCGCGCAGGATCGACCAGCCGGCGTAGAGGAAGAATTCGAGCAGCCTCGCCCGCTCGAACGCGATCGCGAAGGGTGCTGCCGCCGCCGACTCGACACCACGGATCATGCGCAGCACGAGCGATGTCTCCATGACGAACGGGGTGGCCGTCGGTGGAAAGTCCTGCAGGGCGCGTGCCACCTCTGCGTCATCGGCGCCCAGATGGCGAAGGGTGCGCTCGAGATCACCGCGCAGCGGATGGCCGCTGTACGGATGCGTGCGACCGAGCGCCCGCCCCGTGTCGTCAACGAAGTCACGGATGGAAGCCGGCGCGATGAGATGGTTCTTCGCATCGAGGATCACGTAGTGCTCGGTGTCGATGTGCTTGGCGATGAGCAGCTTCGCAGCCTGTTGACTGCGCCACCCCTCGGTGTTGTGGTGCACGCCCAGCTTCGATGTGCGAATGATCGAGACGCGGGGCGCGAGCGCCGGACCGAACTCGGCGAGTAGGCGGCGTCGTGTGCCGCTGCGCATGCCGTTCACGAAGTTGTCGAGCACGACGATCTCTGCCACACACGCCTCGTCCAGGAAGCGTGCGAGCGATCGGGCCTGCAGGCGGAGGAGAGCGATCTCAGGCTCGAACACGACCGTGACGAAGCTGATCGTGCGCGGTGCGGCGCTCATGATCTGTCGCCGGCCGATCGGCCCCTGCGCGGCCGGAGAGCCTTCATGCGAGCACGGGCGACGTGTGGGAGTCGAGCTCGCGCTCAACGCGGCGCGCGTGCCGGGTGAGGGGGTGGATCGATGCGCCCGCGACCAGGTCGAGGGCGAGGCGCTCGTACTTGTCGGCGACATCGTCCCAGCGGAAGTCGCGCGTCGCGCGAGCCTGGTTCCGCAGGCCTCGTGCGATCACCTGCGGCTCACAGGATTCCACCTCTGCGAGGATCGCCGTGAGTGACGCCGGACTGTCGAAGCACCACGCGTCGTCGTCGAGCACTTCACGATTGAACCCGACATCCCATGCGATCGTCGCGGTGCCGGCACCCATGGCGCGAAGCAGCGACGGGTTCGTGCCGCCGACGGAGTGGCCGTGGATGTAGGTGTAGGCGTGCGTGTAGAGCGCGTCGAGGAGTTCCCGATCCCAGACGCCGCCGAGCAGTCGGATGCGCTCGTCGCCCATCGCCGCGTCGTGCACCGCTCGCGTGTAGTCGGCGCTGTAGGGCGCGGAGCCGACCACCACGAGCGGCAGCCGCGCTTCGCTCGCTCGGTAGCCCCTCACGATCTCCAGCACGTGGTTCTCGGGCTCGAAGCGCGCGACGGCGAGGTGGAAGGCCTCTGGCTCGAGTCCGACGGCGCGGAGCGGTGCCGTGGCGCCGTGCTGCAGCAGCGGGGCCCCGTAGCGGATCAACTCGGTCGGCGCGCCGAACTCGGTCGCGTAGTACTCGACGATGCCCGGTGCATCGGCGATGAGCGCATCGGCCGTGCGCACCGATCGCTGCTCCGCCCAGCGGTAGTAGGCACGACCCGCTCCGCCCCATTTGGCGCGCTGCCACTCGAGGCCGTCGACGTGCACCGCGACCGGGACCCCGCGCGTTCGCAGCAGTGACACGTACGGCGCGTTGGCTGCGTTGAACACGAACGCAACGTCGGGCTTGACGCCTGCCAGCGCTCGCAGCGTTGCGATCCCCGTGCGGCTGAGGGTCTCGAGCTGCTTCAGCGGGACGGAGGGCACGTGCACGATGCGCATGCCCAGGTACTCCGTCACGTCTGCGTGCGTGCGGTCCCCGAAGACGGTGACCTCGTGGCCGATCGCGGCGAGCCGCGAGCCGATCTCCTCGACCGCCGTCTCGAAGCCGCCGTAGGCTGCGGGCACGCCGCGGGTGCCGAGTATCGCGATTCGCATGGTGGTCTCCTAGTAGGCGCCGGTTGGGTGCACGATGATGCGGGCGGTGCGGAAGATGATCATGAGGTCGTGCATGACGGACCAGTTCTCGATGTAGCGGAGGTCGAGTCGGACGCTGTCGTCCCAGGAGAGGTCGCTGCGGCCGCTGATTTGCCAGAGGCCGGTGATGCCGGGTTTGAGGTAGAGGCGGCGCAGGACGGTGCCGTCGTAGCTGGTGGCTTCGTCGGGGAGGGGTGGGCGTGGGCCGACGACGCTCATGTCGCCGGTGAGCGCGTTCCAGAACTGTGGCAGTTCGTCGAGGGAGTGGGTGCGGAGGTAGTGGCCGATGCGGGTGACGCGGGGGTCGTGGCGGAGTTTGAACATGGGGCCTGCGCCGTCGTGTTGCGCTTTGAGTGCTGCGAGTTGCTGTTCGGCGTCGATGTGCATGGTGCGGAACTTCAGCATGGTGAAGGTGTGGCCGTCGCGGCCGACGCGCTGCTGGCGGAAGAGGATGGGGCCGGGGGAGTCGAGTTTGATGGCGATCGCGATCGGGATCGAGATGATGGCGACGGCGATGAGGGCGAGGCTGGCGACGATGATGTCGGTGGCGCGCTTGAGGAGGTGCTTGCCGCCGTCGAAGGTGGGGATCTGCACGTGGATGAGGGGGAGTCCGTCGACGGGGCGGAAGGAGATGCGTGGGCCGGCGACGTCGGTGAGTCGGCTGTAGAGCACGAGTTCGGCGCAGGTGCCCTCGAGCTGGCGGCTGAGTCGGGTGAGGTAGTCGGGGTCCGCGTCGGGGTTGCTGGCGAGGATGACGGTGTCGGCGCCCATGCGCTCGGCGGTCTCGCTGAGCGTTGCCTTGCAGCACAGCACCGGGATCGTGCGGTCGTGCAGGGTGAGCGGCTGCGGGTCGGTGTCGTCGATCGCGGCGCCGAGCACGTGGTAGCTGAGATCTGGCATGCTGGCGAGTCGTTCGAGCACGTAGGCGACCTCGTCGCGGTCGCCGACCAGGATGGTGCGGGCGACGTGCTCGCCGATGCGCCGACGGCTGAGGAGCCACCGGCGCCACTGCCAGCGGCCGATGAGCAGCGCGAGGAGACCGGCGGGCAGCGCGATGAGCAGCTGCAGCCGCATCGCGGGCCAGTCGAAGGCGAGGCACGGCACGGCCAGCGCGCCGAACGCGAGCGCTGTCGCGTGCACGACCCTGCGGTACTCGAGCGCTCCGGAGCCGAGGACCGACATCTCCCGCGAGCGGAACCCGGCCAGCGTGATCAGCCACACGGCCACCACGATCGCCGGCGTCGCCAGCACGAGCTCGGGGGAGATGACGGTGAGCGTCGGCGTCGCCCACAGCACGCCCACCGTCGTCGCGACGGTCGCGAACAGGATGATCGACGCGTCGGTGAGCGACAGCCGCGCACGGATCCGACGATCCCGCCGCATCCGCAGCGCCAGCGCCGGCGTCGCCCGCGGCGACTGCGCACCCGAGAGCATCGGGGCCGGAACGAACCCGACCCCCGCCGCCGCCGGCGCCCCGCCGAACCATCGCGCTCCCGCCGGTGATGCCGCCCGCTGCACGTCTGCCCCCACTCCCTGCCCACCACCGGACCACGTGTCCGTGACTGGTAACAGTGTTTGGTAACAGTATGCGCAAACTTCCGATGGCGAACAACCGACGGCACGCAAAGATCCGCGCACGCTTGCAACTGCGGGGATCGGTGCCTGCTGAGCCGTTCCTGAGGGTCAGCTCGAATGCCGCCCGGAGATCATGCGAACGCATCCGGGAGCACCTGCGGAACCGCTGCGGGCACGTCTGATCGGTTCGACCGACCACCAGCAGGCGGGCAGCCGGCGTTCAGTCTGCCAAGGCGAGGCCGTCGCCGTTCTGCAGGTACCTCTCGCCCGATTCGGGACAGACCCAGCGGTCGCCATCCGGCTCGAGCGGCTTGCCGCGACGTCCAACCCAACCGATCCGCCGCGCCGGTGTGCCGACGACGAGCGCGTGGTCAGGCACATCCTCCGTCACCACCGCGCCGGCCGCGACGAGCGCCCAGCTGCCGATGACGACCGGTGCAATGCACACCGCGCGGGCTCCGATCGATGCGCCATCTCCGATCGACACACCGACGGCATCCCAATCCGCCGCGCTCTTCACGCTCAGGTCGGGGTTCGCCGCCCTCGGGAAGACATCGTTGGTCAGCACCGCGCCCGGCCCGATGAACACACCGTCCCCGAGGCGCGCTGGCTCGTAGACGAGTGCGTAGTTCTGCAGCTTGCAGGCGTTGCCCATGACCACGCCTGGACCGACGTACGCGCCGCGGCCGACGGTGCAGTCGGAGCCGAGCTGGGCCTCCTCGCGCACCTGAGCGAGATGCCAGACTCGCGTCCGGGCTCCGAGCCGCGCACTGGCGGCCACGTCAGCACTCACCTGGACGACAGGTTCTTGGGACATTGCGGTCTCCTTGCTCAGGAACGTCGGCGCCGCGGCTGGGTTCCTCAAGATACTGCTAGGCGAAGCACAGATTGCGGATGCAGCACAGACACGGCGTTAGATTTCGAGAAAGGGCAGCGTTGCCCGAACACAGAGGTTGCCCGCGAACACCACCGTCGTGCAGCAGGACGAGGTGCGGCTTCGGTGCCCGCGGCGCCTTGACGGCAGCCGCGGTCGGAAGGGGGAGCGATGAGCGATCTCCTGCGCGTCGCGGTCGTCGGCGCAGGCTACTGGGGTCCGAATCTTGCGCGCACGTTCAAGGCGAGCGGGGACTGCGAGCTCGCGGTGATCTGCGACCTCGACGTGTCCAAGGCCCAGCGGGTCGCGGACCGCATCGGCGGAGCCCCCGTGACGGCCGATCTCGCCGCTGTGCTGCACGATCCGACCATCGACGCGGTAGCGATTGCGACGCCGGCGCGCACGCACCACCCGATCGTGATGGCGTCGCTCCGGGCCGGGAAGCACGTGATGGTGGAGAAGCCGCTTGCAGACACGCGCGAACGCGGGCTGGAGATGGTAGAGCTGGCGCGCCATCAAGGCTTGGTCCTCATGGCTGACCACACGTACTGCTACACGCCAGCAGTGCTCAAGATCCGCGACCTGATTGCCGAGGGGGAGCTCGGCGACATCCTGTTCGTGGACAGCGTGCGCATCAACCTCGGGCTGATCCAGCCGGATGTCGACGTCTTCTGGGACCTCGCCCCGCATGATCTCTCGATCATGGACTTCGTGCTTCCCGGTGGCTTGGCCGCGACGTCGGTCTCCGCGCACGGCTCGGATCCGCTCGGCACGGGGAAGTCGTGTGTCGGCTACCTTGCGATGCCGCTCGAGTGCGGCGCGATGGCGCACATTCACGTCAACTGGTTGAGCCCGACGAAGATCCGGCAGATGGTCATCGGCGGCACCAAGCGGACGCTGGTGTGGGACGACCTCAACCCCCAGCAGCGGCTGAGCGTCTATGACCGGGGGGTCGACATCGCTGCAGTCTCGAAGGCGACCGCCGCTGACGCTCGTGCCGCACACATCTCCTACAGGCTCGGCGACACCTGGGCTCCTGCGCTGCCTGAGCGCGAGGCGCTCGCCGGCGTCGTCGCTGAGCTCGCGGCGTCGGTGCGTGAGCGCCGCGCACCCAGGACGAGCGGAGAGTCGGGTCTGCTCGTCCTCGCCGTCCTCGAGGCCGCGACCGCGAGCCTCGCCGTTGCTGGTGCACCCCTGCCCGTCACGCACCACACACTCGAAGAAGGGTTCGTCAGATGACGCAGCTGGAAGGCGCAACAGTCCTCGTCACGGGTGGCGCCGGCACGATCGGGTCCACCGTGGTCGACCAACTGCTCGACGCCGGTGTTGCGCGCATCGATGTGCTCGACAACCTCGTGCGAGGACGCCGCGCCAACCTCGACGACGCCATCGCGACCGGGCGCGTGACGCTGATTGACGGAGACA
This sequence comes from Agrococcus sp. Ld7, assembly GCF_045064095.1. Lineage (NCBI taxonomy): Bacteria > Bacillati > Actinomycetota > Actinomycetes > Micrococcales > Microbacteriaceae > Agrococcus > Agrococcus sp. Ld7. The sequence continues at coordinate 69,994 of NZ_JBISGY010000029.1, forward strand.
TCCGCGACGCGAGCGTGGTGGATGCACTGACCGTCGGCAAGGATCTCGTCTTCCACCAGGCCGCGATCCGCATCACCCAGTGCGCCGAGGAACCACGGCTCGCTCTCGAGGTGCTCGTCGACGGCACCTTCAACGTCGTGGAGGCTGCGGCTCGGCACCGGGTCTCGAAGCTCATCGCGGCATCAAGCGCGTCGGTGTTCGGCATGGCAGAGCAGTTCCCGACGCCAGAGCGTCATCACCACCACAACAACGACACGCTGTACGGGGCCGCGAAGTCGTTCAACGAAGGTCTGATCCGCAGCTTCCGTGCCATGGAGGGCCTCGACTACGTGATCCTGCGCTACTTCAATGTCTACGGCCCCCGCATGGACGTGCATGGCCTGTACACCGAGGTGCTCGTCCGCTGGATGGAACGGATCGCTGACGGCAAGCCGCCGCTCATCTTCGGCAATGGGCTGCAGACCATGGACTTCGTCTGCGTGCCCGACATCGCGCACGCGAATGTGCTGGCGGCGCAGAGCGACATCGTCGACGGCGACTACAACATCGCCAGCGGCGAGGAGACGAGCTTGCTCGCGCTCGCCGAGGCGCTGCTGCGGGTCATGGGCTCCGACCTCGGGGTCGAGCATGGTCCGGAGCGTCCGGTCAACGGCGTGGAGCGACGGCTCGCGGATACGACCGCCGCGAGGCGGGAGCTCGGGTTCGAGGCGAGGATCGGCCTCGAGGAGGGCCTGCGTCGATTGGTGGAGTGGTGGCAGCCGTTGCGGGACGAGATCTCCGGCGGTCGCGAGGTCACCGTCGCATGACCGGCCGAGTGAATGTCATGCTTCCCTGGCTCGGCCAGGAGGAGGCGGACGCCCTCGCGGAGGTGATCGCGAGCGGTTGGGTCGCGCAAGGGCCACGGGTCGTGCGGTTCGAGGAACAGTTCGCGGCCGCGATGCAGGCTCCGTTCGCTGTTGCGACCAGCAGCTGCACCACGGCGCTGCACCTGGCGCTGATCGTCGCCGGCATCGGCGAGGGCGACGACGTCGTCGTGCCGTCGTTCTCGTTCATCGCGACATCCAACGCCGTGCGCCATGTCGGGGCCAATCCCGTCTTCGCCGACGTCGACCCGGTGACCGGCAACGTCACCGGGGACACGATCGATGCGGCGCTCACCTCCGCCACGCGCGCCGTGATCGCCGTCGATCAGGGCGGCGTGCCTGTTGACCTCGACGACGTTCGTGCGGTCACGGACCCGGGCGACATCCTGGTGATCGAGGATGCCGCGTGCGGCGCAGGCTCGACCTACAAGGGCCGACCTGTGGGGGCGGGCGCGGCAATCACCGCGTGGTCATTCCACCCGCGGAAGCTCCTCACGACCGGTGAGGGCGGCATGATCACGACCCATCGCAGGGACTGGGCCGATCGCGCCCGCCATCTGCGCGAGCACGCCATGAACGTGTCGGCGGCGGATCGCCATGCATCCGTGCTGGCTCCCGCGGAGGAATACACCGAAGTCGGCTACAACTACCGCATGACCGACCTGCAGGCGGCGGTCGGGCTGGTCCAGCTCGGCCGGCTGCCCGAGATCGTCGCGCGGCGCAGAGCGATCGCGCAGCGGTACCAGGCGGCGATCGCCGACATCCCGGGACTGCGGGCGGTCTCGGATCCCGATCACGGTACGAGCAACTTCCAGTCGTTCTGGGTCGAGGTGCAACCGGAGTATCCGACGGACCGCGACGGACTCCTCGTGGCGCTCGCGCGTGCGGACATCTCGGCTCGGCGCGGGATCATGGCGGCCCACCGTCAGCCGCCGTACCGCGCTCTGACGCCGAACGCTGGTCTACCGGTGACGGAGCACTTGAACGACCGCACGCTCATCCTCCCCGTCTACCATCAGCTCACCGACGAGGACCAGCGCCGCGTGATCGCCGTGCTGCAACGGCCGGGGGGTGCTGCGGCGTGAGCGTCGGGCTCCTGCTCCTGGGCGCGAGCGGACTTGCGCGCGAGGTGATCGCGGCGGGCGTCACTGACGTCGTCGGCATCCTTGACGACGACGCGGCGCTGCACGGCACCTCCGTGGGCGGCGTGCCGGTCGTCGGCGGCATCGACGAGGCCCGGAACAGTCAGGAGCGGCTGCTCGTATGCGTCGGTCCGAGCAGGAGTCGGCGGGATGTCGTGCTGCGGCTGCGGGCGCTGGACGTGGCGGACGGCCGCTTCGCGCCCTTCGTCGCGCAGTCGGCACGCCTCGGCACGAGCACCGTCGGCCCCGGCAGCATTCTGCTCGACGGTGTCGTCGTCACTGCGGATGCCGCGATCGGCGCGCACGTGGTCATCATGCCCAACTGCACGGTCACCCACGACGACGTCCTCGAGGATTTCACGACGCTCGCCGCGGGCGTCGCGCTCGGAGGCGGTGTGCGCATCGGTGAGGCGTCGTATCTGGGCATGAACGCCTCGGTGAGGCAGGGCGTCACCGTGGGTGCGGGGGCGACGATCGGCATGGCGGCCGCGGTGCTGCACGACGTGCCAGCGGGCGAGACCTGGGCCGGGGTCCCGGCGCGAGCGCTGCGGGAGCGGCGGTGACCATGCGGGTGCCGTTCCTCGATCTGGCCTCGCAGCAGGCCGAGATCGCGGACGAGGTGCTGCCGGTGTGGCGGCGGCAGCTCGAGTCCGCGAGCTTCATCGGTGGGCCCGAGGTCGATGCTTTCGAGCGGGAGTTCGCGGAGTACATGGGCGTGGAGCACGTCGTGGGCGTCTCGAACGGCACCGACGCGCTGGAACTGGCGTATCGCGCCGTCGGCGTGCAGCCCGGCGATGAGATCATCATGCCTGCCAACACCTTCATCGCCACCGCGGAGGCTGCGTCGCGGCTCGGCGCCGTGCCGGTGTTCGTCGACGTCGACGGTGAGCACCTCCTCATCGATCCCGACGCGATCGAGGCCGCGATCACCGAGCGGACGCGTGTGATTGCGCCCGTGCACCTGTTCGGCCAGACCGCGCCGCTGGACCGCATCGCGCCCATCGCCGAGCGGCACGGCCTGGTCGTGGTCGAGGATGCAGCGCAGTCGCAGGGCGCGACCGGGCAGTCGGGGCGCGCGGGATCCATCGGCCGGGTGGCCGCGACGAGCTTCTATCCGGGCAAGAACCTCGGCGCGGCGGGAGACGCTGGCGCCATCATGACCAACGACTCCGAGATCGCGCACGTGGTGCGCAACCTCGGTGGGCATGGCAGCAGCGTCAAGTACGTGCACGACCGGGTCGGCATGAACGCCCGCCTGGACGCAGTGCAGGCGACGGTGCTCAGGGCGAAGCTGCGCCGGCTGGATGCCTGGAACGAAGCGCGCCGCGCGGCCGCCAACCGGTACGCGATGCTCCTGGCGGCTGTCCAGGGCGTGCGCCTTCCGACCGAACGGCACGGCAACGCGGATGTCTGGCATCTCTATGTCATCCGGGTGGAGGAACGCGACCGGCTCGCGGCCGATCTCACGGCCGCGGGAATCGGAGTCGGGATCCACTACCCGACACCGATCCACCTCACGGAGGCGTACACGGCGCTCGGGTATCGCCGCGGGCAGTTCCCTGTGGCGGAGGCCGCGGCGGACCGCATCCTGTCGCTGCCGATGTTCCCGCATCTCACGGAAGCGCAGCAGCAGCGTGTGGTGCGAGCGTTGCAGCAGGCGATGCAACGCGCGTTGCCGGTGACCTCATGACCACCGAGCCCACCGGCGCATCGTTGGCGCTACGGGCGTCGCGAGCATTCGGCTGGAGCTTCGGAAACACGCTGGTCCTGCGGTTCGGCACACTGGCGATCGGCATTGCGCTCGCTCGGATGCTGGGACCGGAGGAGTTCGGTATCTTCGCGATCGCGACGGTGACGCTGATGGCTGTGCTGAGCTTCAACGAGCTCGGCGTGAGCCTCGCGGTGATCCGCTGGCGCGACGACCCTGCCACGATCGCGCCGACCATCAACACGGTCGCGGTCGCGAGCAGCGCGCTGCTCACGGCGGTGGTGTTCTTCGGGGCGCCGTGGATCGCTGCTGCACTCGGGGACGTGCGCGCGACAGCCGTGGTGCAGGTGATCTCAGTCTCGATCCTGCTGAACGGGCTCGTGGCGACGCCCGCCGCGGTGATGCAGCGCGAGTTCCTGCAGAAGCAGCGCACGCTCGCCGATCAGGTCAATACGTGGCTGGGAGCCGGACTCTCCCTGCTGCTCGTTCTCCTCGGCTGGGGTGCCATGAGCCTGGCTGTCGGCCGGCTGGTCGCGAGCATCGTCTTCGGGATCATGATCATCCGCTCATCGCCGGTGCGATATCGGTTCGGCTGGGACACCGCCATCGCACGCCGCCTGCTGCGTTTCGGGCTGCCGCTGGCCGCGGCGAGCATGATCGTGTTCGCCTCCGGGTACGCTGATCAGCTGGTGGTCGGGTCGCTGCTGGGCGCGCAGGCGCTGGGCTTCTACGTGCTCGCGTTCAACCTCGCGACCTGGCCGGTCTCGATCTTCTCGTTGCCGCTGCGGGCAGTGGCGCCGGCGGCGTTCTCGGCGATGAAGCGCGAGCCGGAGCGGATGTCGAAGAACTTCACCCGCGTGCTCGCCCTCCTCTCGTGCCTCGCGATCCCCGTCTGCCTCGCGCTCAGCGGCGCCGCCGGCCCCGTTGTCGCGTTCGTGTACGGGCCCGCGTGGCTGCCTGCGGCGGAGCCGCTGCTGTGGCTCGCGGCGCTCGGTGCTCTCAAAATCTGGTTCGAGCTCTCGTACGACTACCTGGTGGTCGCCGGGCGTTCAAGCACGGTGCTCATCATCCAAGGGGTCTCGTTCGCCGCCGCGTTGCCGCTCATGCTGCTCGTCGCCGGGCCGTACGGGCTGGGTGGGGTGGCAGCCGTGCAGCTCGGGATCGCGCTGGTGCTCGCGGCTCCGATGTACCTGGTGAGCCTCGGTCGGATTGCGGTGCGGGTCCGCGGGGTGCTCGCGGCGATCGCGATGCCGCTCGCCGCAGGGGTGCTCACGTGGGCTGGCTCCTGGATGCTGAGCACCTCGACGGCGCTGCCGCTCGTGGCTGCCGCGGGTGCCGGCACACTCGCCCTGCTGGCGGCGGCCGCGCTCGCCTTCCGGCTTCGGGGCGACCTGAGGGTCCTACGGGCCGCCGTGCGCGGCAGGGGGACCGCATGAGGATCCTGGTGTATCCGCACGACCTGAACATGGGCGGCAGCCAGATCAATGCGATCGAGCTCGCGGCCGCGATGACGAAGCTCGGCCACACGTGCATCGTCTATGGGCGCCGCGGCTCGCTCTGCGCGCGGATCGAGGCGCTGGGGCTCGAGTTCATCGAGGCGTCCGAGAACAGGCGGCGCCCGTCGCTGGGCGGCGCGCGCGACCTGCGACGGGTGGTCCGCGAGCGGGACATCGATATCGTCCACGGATACGAGTGGCCACCTGGGCTCGAGGCCGCGGCGGCCGCGGCGAGCGAGCCGCAGGCGGCGGCCGTCTGCACGGTGATGTCTATGGCCGTCGCCCCCTTCCTGCCGCGGTCGATGCCGCTGATCGTCGGAACACAGCAGATCTCGGCATTCGAGCAGGCTCGCGGGCGTAGTCGCGTGCACCTCATCGAGCCGCCTGTCGACCTCGACCACAACGGGGACGTCGACGCGGCAGACGTCGCGCAGTTCCGAAGAAGGTGGGGGCTCCTCGACCTCCCGGTCGTGGCGGTCGTCAGCCGACTGGTTCCGGAGCTGAAGGCGGAGGGGATCCTCACCGCGATCGACGTGGCCGAGCAGCTCGACGACATGACACCGTTCCAATTGCTCATCGTGGGTGATGGCAAGGCGCGCAGGGACATCGAGGCGGCCGCCAATCGAGTGAACGAGCGGCTCGCGCGCCGCGCGGTCGTCCTCACGGGCGAGCTCGAAGACCCGCGGGCGTCATACGCGGCAGCGGACGTCATGCTCGGCATGGGTGGATCGGCGCTGCGCTCACTTGCATTCGCCAAACCGCTGGTGGTGCAGGGCGAGCACGGCTACTTCCGAACCTTGACCGAGGACAGCGTGAACACGTTCCGCTGGCAGGGCTGGTACGGCGTCGGCGACGACCGCGATGCGGGCTCGGCGCGTCTCGCCGGCGAGCTTGCACCGCTCCTGTCCGATGCGCGGCGGCGCGAGGAACTCGGTTCCTTCGGTCGCCGACTCGTCGAGGAGTTCTCACTGCAGAACGCCGCGGCGCGCCAGCTCGCGATCTACCGAGACGCCTTCTCGACCCGGGCCCAGCAGCAGCGACAGTGGAGCGAGGTGCTGCGCTCCTCGACGAGGTTCGCGGCCTACCACGCTGGTGAGCTCTCCCGTCGAGTGCGGGGACAGCGGCGGACGGACGACTTCAACGCTGTGCCGGTGGCCGCGACGGGCAGGCCCGCACCACGGCCTGCGCAGACGCCGTCAGAAGGACCGATCCTGTGGTTCCCCGGCGTCGGCTGGGACACGCTCGCGGGCACGGACCGGCACCTCGCGACCGAGCTCGCCGAACAGCGTCAGATCGTCTGGGTGGACACACCGCACTCCGTGCTGCGAGCGCGCGACCGCGTCGTACGACCCGTGACCCATCCGCATCCGAACATCGTCCGGCTCCGCGCGAGCACCATCGCGGGCGTCCAGCGCCCGGTGCTGCGCGACCTCGCGAATCGGCGCCGGGCGAACGCAGCGCGCCGCTACCTCGCGGCGAACCGCATCCAGCCGAGCGTCGTGATCTCGTCGACGACGGCGCCGATGCTCGACCTCGCCGGGGACCTTGCGGGCCACCGCGTCTACTACGCCACGGACGACTACGTCGAGGCGGCGAGCATCTGGGGAGTCAGCCGGCGCTACCTGAGCGCCGCACGCGAACGGAATCTGCGCAGTGCCGATCTTGTGCTCGCGGTCTCGCGGGAGCTCGGCAGGCATCTCGAACGCGGCGCGGCATCGTCCCGCTGGCTGCCGAACGGCGCGCAGCTGTCCCGCTTCGACGGGATCGAGCGCGCCAGCCCGGCAGCAGAGGGCCTCACGCATCCGATCGCCGGCGTGGTGGGGCAGTTCAACTCGCGGACCGACCTCGACGCGCTCTTCGCCGTCAGGGCTCGCGGCCTCAGCCTGCTGCTCGTCGGGCCTCGATGGTTCTCGTCGCGCGACGACGACGATGCGTTCGACCGCCTCATCGCCGACCCCGGCGTGCGATGGACCGGCGAGGTCCCCCCCGACCGGCTCGTCCGGTACCTGCGGGCGATGGACGTGGGACTCACGCCGTATCGCGACACTGTCTTCAACCGTCGCAGCTTCCCGCTGAAGACCGTCGAGTACCTGGCCGCCGGCGTGCCCGTCGTCGCGACCGACGTCGGCTCGTCGGAGGGGCTGGACCAGCGGTGGGTGCATGCCGCGGCGACACCCGATGCCTTCGCGGCGCTCGCAGCCCGGATCGCGGCGGCGCCGCGGGATCCGGCGGAGATCCGCCGCGCGGCCGCCGGGCACGACTGGCGCGCGAGGGCGACCGCGCTGCGCATGATGCTCGAGGCGAGGTGACCATGACGACGCAGGGCGCCGTCGCGTCGCGCACGCGCACGAACCTCCACGATCTGCTGGCGCTCGCGGCCTCCGGCACCCCCGATGCGCGTGCGCTGACCTACAAGAGTGCGGCGGTCACGTACGGCGAGCTCTGGCGGATCGTCCGCTCGGCGGCCGCGCAGCTGTCTGCCCTCGAGACGCGTCGAGGCGATCGCGTCGCGATCTGGCTGGAGAAGCGCATCGAGACGGTTGCCGCGATCTTCGCGACCTCGCTCGCGGGAGGCGTCATCGTGCCGATCAACCCGGTGCTCAAGCCAGCGCAGGTGGAGCACATCCTGCGGGACTGCGGCGCCCGTCTCCTCGTGACCTCGGCCGATCGACTGGGCCAATTGACGCAGGTGCTCGGCGCGAGCGCGGTCAGCGTCGTCGTCGTCGTCGACGCCGTCGGGGATGGCGCCGGCGACGGCGCCGAGCATGCGGGATGTGCAGTGCACGCCTGGGACGGGGACGGCGACCGCGCCCCCGTGGCGTCGGGCGCGATCGACATCGACCCGGCCGCCATCCTGTACACGTCGGGGAGCACTGGCAAGCCCAAAGGGGTCGTGCTCAGCCACCGGAATCTGATCGTCGGCGCCGAGAGCGTGAGCGCCTATCTCGAGAACACTGCCGCCGACGTGATCCTCAGCGCGCTCCCGCTGAGCTTCGACGCAGGGCTCAGTCAGGTCACCACGGCGTTCTCGGTCGGGGCGCACGTGATCCTCATGAACTACCTGCTGCCCCGCGAGGTCCCCAGGCTCTGCGAGCTCCACGGCGTCACCGGTCTCACCGGCGTCCCGCCGCTGTGGGTGCAGCTCGCCGACCTCGACTGGCCCCAGGGCGCCGCCCACCGGCTGCGCTATTGGGCGAACACCGGCGGTCGGATGCCGCGGCCAGTCCTGGACAGGCTTCGCGGCATCTTCGTGGATGCGAAGCCGTTCCTGATGTATGGCCTCACCGAGGCGTTCCGCTCGACCTACCTCGACCCCGCCGAGATCGGGCGGCGGCCCGACTCGATCGGCAAGGCGATCCCCAACGCCGAGATCCTCGTTCTGCGTCCCGACGGCACACGGTGCGCACCGGGGGAGGAGGGCGAGCTCGTCCATCGGGGCGCCCTGGTCGGCATGGGCTACTGGAACGACCCCGACCGCACCGCGGAGCGCTACCGCCCCGTCCACCACCCGGGGCAGGAGTGGCGCACCCCGGAGCTCGCGGTCTGGTCGGGCGACACCGTCGTCGCCGACGACGAGGGCTTCCTGTACTTCGTGGGTCGGCGCGACGACATGATCAAGACCTCCGGCTACCGGGTCAGCCCAACCGAGATCGAAGAGGCGGCGTTCGCCACCGGCCTCGTGCGGGACGCGGTCGCTGTGGGCGTCGACGACGCGAGCCTCGGCCAGCGCGTGGTGCTCGTCGCCGCGCCGACCCGGCGCGAGCTGGATTCGGACGAGCTGCTGCGAGCGATGCGCAAGCTGCTGCCGCTGTACATGCTGCCCTCGCAGATCGTCGCCCGCGACGACCTGCCTCGGTCGCCGAACGGCAAGTACGACCGCAAGCTGATCAGAGCCGAGGTGACCAGATGAAGGCGCACGAGCACGTCGCGACGTTCGGGACGATGGATGGCGAGCTGCGCGTGGGCGGGATGCCGCTCAGCCGGCTCGCCGCGAGCGTAGGCTCGACGCCGTTCTTCGCCTACGATCGGTGGCTGCTCGATGGGAGGGTGGCGGCGCTGCGGGATGCGCTGCCGGCGTCCGTCGAGCTGAGCTACGCGATGAAGGCCAATCCGATGCCGGCCGTCGTGCAGCACCTTGCGGGCCGCGTCGACCGGATCGACGTGGCATCGGTCCTCGAGATGCGAACAGCACTGGACACCGGGATCCGGCCGGATCGCGTGAGCTTTGCGGGCCCGGGCAAGCGGCCCGCGGAGATCCTGCAGGCGGTTGCCGCCGGCATCCTCGTCGAGGTCGAGTCGACCACCGAGATCGACCGCGTGCTGGCTGCAGCCGATGAGCTGGGGGCGACCCCGAACGTCGCCATCCGCGTCAATCCGGACTTCGCGGTGAAGGGCTCAGGCATGCGGATGGGTGGGGGGCCGCAGCAGTTCGGCGTCGACGCGGAGCAGGTGCCAGACGTGCTCCGGCGCTACGCGACGTCGGGCATGGACATCCGCGGATTCCACATCTTCGCTGGCTCGCAGAACCTGAGCGCCGCGATCATCGCCGAGGCGCAGCGCAAGACCGTCGAGCTGGTGGCGGATCTCGCCGAGACCCTCCCGACCCCCGTGCGCTACCTCAACCTCGGCGGGGGCTTCGGCATCCCCTACGTCGAGAGGGATCGCCCGCTCGACCTGGGTGCTGTCGCCGCCGAACTGCACACGCTCGTCGACGGTGCCATCGCGCGGCTGCTGCCGGACGCGACGCCCGTCATCGAGCTCGGGCGCTACATCATCGGCGAGTGCGGCATCTACGTGACCCGAGTGCTCGACCGCAAGTTCTCGCGGGGCACGACGTACCTCGTCGTGGACGGCGGAATGCATCATCAGCTCGCGGCATCCGGCAACTTCGGTCAGGCCATCCGCCGCAACTATCCGGTCGTGGTGGGCAACCGCGTGGAAGCGGAAGTGGACGAGACCGCGACCGTTGTCGGATGCCTCTGCACGCCGCTCGACCTCCTCGGCGATGGCCTCGAGCTCCCGCATGCCGAGATCGGCGATCTGATCGTCATCTTCCAGGCGGGCGCGTACGGCCTCACCGCCAGCCCCACCGCATTCCTCGGGCACGCCGCTCCGGCTGAAGTGCTCGTCTGACCCGAAACGAGGAGATCATGACCGACACGATCGACACGGTCCGCGCCACGCTGATCGAGACCCTGGAACTGACGCAGCAGCCCAATACGCTCACCGCGGATACCGCGCTGTTCGGCGCGATCCCGGAACTGGATTCCTTTGGCGTGGTGCAGCTCGTCGCCGCGATCGAGGATCGGTTCGACATCACGATCGAGGACGACGAGTTCGGCCCGGAGCTGTTCGAGACGGTGGGCAGTCTTTCCGACTTCGTTGACGCGAAGATCACCGCCTGAGGAGATGGCTGATGGCCAGCACTCCAGTGCCCCGGCTTCCAGGCTTCCTCGCCATGGTGGAGGACGCCGAGGGCGACGCCAATGCTCGCGGGCGCGCGCGCGTCACGACGTGGGGGCTGTCCTGCGTTGCCAGCTCCGCTTGGGTGCTCTCCGCAGTCACGCGCACCGCTGACGGGCGGGTCTCCCCAGAGGCAATCGCTGCGGAGCTGGAGATGACGCCGGCCGCGCTCGTGCGCCTTTTCCCACCATTCGCCGCGGTGCGCGCCGACGACGAGGGCGTCACCATGGTCGCCGACTCGATGGGGTTCCGTCCGCTGTTCCACAGCCACCCCGGCTCGGACGGCGCCGCGGTGCTGTCGAGCTCCGCGCTCGTTGCGGCTCGGGCACGGCGTGCGCAGCTGGATCAGGTCGCCGTCGGCACCCAGTCGCTGCTGGGTTGGCAACTGGGGCAGCGCACGCTCTTCCAGGGGGTCGAGAAGCTCGCACCGGGGGCGGTGGCGCGACTGCGCAGCGACGGGGTCGGCGTCCGCGTCGCGCCGGCACGGCAGCCAGAGGGGTTGGGCCTCGACGCTGCCGTGACACGCGCCGCGTCCCTCCTGCGCACCTCGCTGGCCGCTGTGCTCGACGAGCATCCCGACGCTGTGCTGCAGCTCACGGGAGGGCTCGACTCCAGGCTGCTGCTGAGCGCGATCCCGCCACGTCGGCGGCGTGGTCTGCAAGCGATGACACTCGACGTGCCCGGCAGCTCAGACTCCGCGATCGCGAGCGCGATCGCGGAGCGCTACGGTATCCGGCACAGCGTTCGGGGACTCGCCGACCTCGGCCATCTGACGCCCGAGGCCGCGTGGGAAGCCACCCGTGATGCCGCGGAACGGCTGGACGCGATGTCGGATCCTGTCGCGTTCGCAGCCCTGGCTGTCGCCGAGCGGAGCTTCGAGCAGGGCGTGCGGATCTCCGGCCTCGGTGGGGAGGTCGCGCGCGGCTTCTACTACGTCGGTCGGGTCCGGGACCGGACGTATACGGCGGCGGATGCGTCGCGGCTGGCCCGCTGGCGCATGTTCGTGAACGAGGCGGTCGAACCAGGGCTCCTTGCACGCGACTTCGCCAAGTGGGCGCTGGAGGAGGCGGAGCAAGAGGTGCTGCGGGCGCTGCTGGACGGCGGGCCCGAGTGGTTTCGCGCGACCGACGCGCTCTACCTGCGGCACCGCATGCAGCGCTGGGCCGGCGCAACCGATACCGCGGTCGGGGCCGAGCGGATCGTCATCAACCCGATGCTCGACCCTGCCTTCCTCGACATCGCGGCGGGGCTCACGCCGCAGGAGAAGGCCGGCTCACGCTTCCTCGCCGCGCTGCAGATGGAGCTCGACCCGGAGCTCGGCCGGCGACCGCTGGACGGCCGTTCAGCGCCCGCCGCGTACGCGCATCCGGCGCCGTGGCAGCCGGTCGTCCAGGTCGCGGGCACGGGCCGTCGGCTCGCACAGAAGGCGCTCCAGCGCGTCCGCCGAGGCAACCGGTCGCCCGCAGGCGGCGCGGTGCTGGCAGGCAAGGTCGTCGACCACTGGCGGGCGCGGCCCGAACTCCTGGATCCGCTCGCCGCTCTCCCGTTCCTCGAGCAGGACTGGCTCGAGCGCGTGCTCCGCGGTGACCACGACCCGAAGCCGAGCGCGGTCGGCTTCCTCACCGCGCTGGTCGTCAGCGCTCCGCCGGCGTGATGCCGATCACCTGCTCGTAGAGCTCCGACATCCGTTCGAACCGGTGCCGCCACAGGTGCGTGTTCGCGACGCGCTCCCGCGCGGCGGCGCCCATCCGCTGCCGCAGCGCCGGAGCTTCGACAAGTCTCCGGATGGCACCAGCGCAATCCGCGGCAAGCTGCTCGGGGGAGACAGCGTCCAGCCGAAACGCGCAGGTGTCGTCGACGTTCGCGCCCGGGCCGCCGCGTCGGCAGACGATCACCGGGAGACCGAACGACATGGCCTCGAGCGCGACGTTCCCACCGGGCTCGCGGTAGCTCGGGAAGCAGAAGACATCCGCGCGCCGGTAGAAGCCGTCGACCTCGGCACGGGGGACGGCGCCGTGGAACGTCACCCGGTCGCGCAGGCCGAGCTCCGCCGCGAGCTGCTCGCACGCGTCGCGGTCGTTCCCGTCGCCGACGACGTCCAGCACGATGTCGAGGTCCCGCACTGCGCCCAGGGCGCGGATCGTGTCGCGAAGACCTTTCGTGCGCACGACCCTGCCGACGTGGAGCAGCCGGACAGAGCCCGTTCTGCCCGATCGGTCGATCACGTCGTGCACCTCATCGACTGCGGTCTCACTCAGGATCTCGAAGCGGCGGAGCGCGACGGTGTCGAGGAAGTCGCGCACGTATTCCGCAACACCGATCACGCAATCCGCTTGCTCGTAGGTCCTTCGCAGCAGCGGGTCGGCCCGCATCCGCCATGCGTCGAGCGCACGGAGCCGCTGGTACCACGGCGCCGCACCCTCCTCGTCTGCGAAGGCGGCGGGTGAGGCCAGGCTGCCGCCGACCGGGCCGATGACGAATGGGATGCCGAGACCGACGGCAGGCGAGGGGTATCGCATCGCAACGGGGACGACCTGATGTGCGACGTCGAAGCGCTCGCCGGCCGTGAGACGGCGCCTGATCCAGCGTCGGGAACGCACGTGGAACGGCAGGTAGCCCGGCTGCAGCAGGCTGTTCAACCGCTCAAATCTGCCGACGCCCGGGGGTTCGGGCCATTCGACGACCCGAGCGTTCGGCAGCTGGCGGGTCATCGGCGTGTGCCCGCGCTTGTGGGAGGTGAGCAGGGTGAGCTCCGCGCGCTCCGCAAGCTCGTGCGCCCACTGGAACGCGACCCAAGCCTCACCGACATCCTCGCCGTCGCATGCCGGTGCGATCAGCAGGACCCGTCTTCTCGGCGCGCTCGTCATCGGGGGAGCAGACTGTCGCTGGCGTTGAGCATGGAAGGTCGCGACGAGGGTCTCAGCAGCGCGCGCACCGTCGGCCAGGACCTGTCATGGCCCAGCAGCCCCCGACGGACCTCCAGCAGGACGGTGGCAGCGAAGTAGAGCGAGGCCCTGGCGGTCCCGCTGCGGCGTCGATACAGGCGGATGCGGTTGATCTGCTTCATCGTGTGCGTCATGGCGCTCTCGCCGGATCCGCCGCCGGTGTGCATTGCGCCAGCAGCCGGTGTGTACACCGTCGCCCAGCCCGCGTCCTTCGCGCGCAGGCTGAAATCGGTCTCCTCGGAGTAGAGGAAGTACGACTCGTCCAGCCCGCCCAGCCGGTCGTAGCACGCACGGTCGACGAGGAGCACAGCGCCCACTGCCCAGTCGACCTCGTGCTCGGTGCGGTACTCGGCGGCATCCTCGATCCGCTCCGCGAACATCGGGCGGCCGGTGAAGCTGAGGCCACCGACGCGCGCCATCGTCGGACCGCGCCGCAGTGTCGGCGAAAGACTCCCGTCGGCCTCACGCGTGCGAGGGGCAACGATCCCGATCCCGGGTTTGCGAAGCACGTCGAGCAGCGTCGCCACCGACCCAGCGTCGAGCGTCGCATCGGGGTTCAGCATCAGGATGGACCGCGCCGGTGGGGAGGCACGGACGGCTCGGTTGACTCCGCCGGCGTAACCGACGTTCGTCGAACGCACCACGACGCAGTCGGACCGCGCCGTCAGGATCTCGCGGGTCGCGTCGGTCGACCCGTTGTCGACCACCACGACGGAGTAGGTCAGGCCGCGCATCGCCGGCTCGATGCTGTCGAGGAGGCCGTCGATGTGGTCCTCGCTGTTGTACGTCACGACGACGGCTGCCACATCAACGATCACAGCGCTCATCGTGCGAACTCCGCTTGCGTCGGCCAGTCCCGCTCGAGCCTCCAGAGCGCTCCCGCCAGCCCGAGGATCAGGAAGAGCGTGCCCGTCGTCATCGGGAACGCGAACGCGTCGAACATGAACAGGCACGCGAACCCTGCACACACTGCCGCGGCGAGCGCCATTGCGAGTGCGCCCGTCTCGTCCTGCCGACCTGTCCTGTGCAGCCGGGCGAGCAGGACCACTGCCGTGGCGCCAAGGACGAGGAAGGCAGTCGTGCCGACGACACCGATCGTCACGAGCAGCAGCAGGTACTCGTTGTCGAGGATTCGGTACTTCGGGAGGAAGGTGCCGAGCCCACGTCCGAACAGCGGCCAGCGGGCGATGAACTCGCCTGCGAGGGCGAAGCTGTCCGTGCGCGAGGTGATGCTCGGGTCGTCTGCAGCACCGGTGAACAGCTCGCTGATCGAGCTCAGCAGCCTGGGCGTGACGATCATCATCGCGATCAGGCCAGCCAGGCCGACCATGAGCACCTGAAGGCGTTGCCGACGATTCCAGCCGATCATGCACACGGCGACCGCGATGAGCGCGCCGAGATACGCGGACCGCGAAGATGTCAGCGGGATGATGGCGAGGATCGAGAGCGCAGGCAGCCATCGCACGATCGATCCGCGGTGTGTGTGGTGGAAGCCGACGTGCAGGGCGATCGGCAGCAGCATCGCGAGGATGACCCCGTACTCGATCGGGTGGGTGGACGTCCCCGAGGGTCGAGGGAAGCCGCTCCGCGTGCTGAGGCCGTAGCCGGGTGAGCTCGCGAGCCCCGGCAGCGTCAACTGGTCGACCCAGAGCTCGCGGGTGAGCACCTGGACGATGCCGAGCAGTGCGATGAGCGCCCCGCAGACGGCGATTCGCCAGAGAAGCGTGTCCAGGCGGCTTCGCGAGGACAGCGTGTCATGAGTGAGGAGGAGCGTTCCGGACCAGGACGCGAGGGCGAGGACCGCGACGTCCGCCGGGCTGATCTCGTCAGGGCTCATCGGACGGGCCATCGCCAGCACGTAGCTGATGCCGACGCACAAGAGCAGGAGGCCGAGAGCGATCCGAAGGGGTTGTGCACCCGAAGCAGGCCGTCGCATCCCGCCCACGAGGAGCAGCGCCCAGAGCACGAGGCTGCCGAGGCCGAACAGCATCGACGGCGCACCGGCGCTCCCCAACGGGCCCACGACGAACCTCGACGGGACGAACAGGAGGAGCACCACATACAGCGTCAACCAGCCCACCGCATCGACGGCGTGCGCGCTCGACCTTGCGCGGTGCACGAACGTGATCATCTACCGCGACCGAGCACGGTTCTGCGGTCTGGTTCGCTCAGCCCTGTGGGACGGTGTCCGCGGATGCGGCAGGCTGTCCTCCTCCGCCAGCTGATCCGCACGCTCGTCACCAGGCGCTTGCGTCGTTGCCCGGAGCGCGTCGGGCTCAGAGTCCCGCCCGCCGGCCGCACGGCGAGAGGCGCGCCGTGCGAGCGAACCGTCGACCACGAAGGTCAGGAAGCCCGTGCCGATGGCGCCGAGCACGAGCACAGCGATGATCAGGCGCACCGCTGCACCATTGTCGCGCGTCGCCTCGGCGTCCGAGGTCAGGACCATCGAGGTGATGAACGAGGAGGCAGGGGCGCCGACTCCCTCCTGCAGTCGGCGCAGCTCCTCTGGGACGCGATCTCTCAGGTAGCCGAGGGTTGCAAGGCTCTGCGCCTCGGTCTCGTCGGTGACCTGGATCAGGATGACCGGTCCGCGCACCTGGGCATCGAGGTCGACGCTGAAGGTGGCCGTTTCGGACTGCGCAGCCACCTCCTCCTGCGCTGCCGCGCTGGAGAAGTAGGCGGCGACGAGGCTCGCGGGCTGTTCCAGCCCGTCGAGCGCGAGGAACGGGTTCCCATCCTCACCGACCGCCTCCTGCGATGGCAGCAGCAGGATGAGCGCGCGAGACCGGAACTCCGAGGGGGCCGCGAGTGCCGCGCCGTAGGCGAGCCCGGCCGTCAGGAGCACGCCGAGGAGGACGACGTACCACCGCCTGGCGAATACGCGGAGAACGTTCGATACCACGTCAGCGTCCTCTCCGCACTGCCTCGACCGACCGGCAAGGTACCCAGTAGTGTAAGCCCACCATGATCACGCTGCGGGGCCTGTTGCGAACCTGCTTGCGCTGGTGGCCGATGCTGCTCGGCGGCGCCGTCGTCACGGCCTGTGCCGCCTATGTCGTGGTCAGCGACGACGGCGTGTACTACACGCGCACCGAGATCGCGTTCCTGGCACCCGCGAGCCAGGCTTCGCCGAACCCGGTGCGCACCCAATCCGACTCGATCATCGTCACGGCCGGAGCGGTCGCGAGAGCGGTCGCAGGAGCCGCAGAGCTGCCGAAGTTCGCGGCGGAGGACGTCACGCTCGTCGGCACCGGGGTGCGAGACGGCTGGTCGCTCCGCCTGCCCGATACGGGCGGCCAGTGGGCCTCGAACTTCGCGACCCAGCGCCTGGTGCTCGAGATCGTCGGTCCGACGCGCGCGGATGTCGCGGCGCGGCAGCACGAGCTGACGGAGGAGGTCATCAGCACGGCCCGGGCGATGCAGGCGGGCCAAGGAGCGCTCCCCGAGGACTTCATCACGACCACACCGATGCCCGACGCGACACGGATCTTCCACATGACGGGGAATCGACCTCGCGCCCTCCTGATGACCGCAGCGCTCGGGATGAGCGCGACGGCCGCATGCGTGATCATGCTCGAGCGGCGGCGGGCGAAGCCCGAACGCGCACCGCGATGATCGAGCGGCCCCCGACGCAGCATCCGGTCGTGCAACCGATCGGGGACGACGACGTCGAGCGTGTCGCCGCGTTCTTGCACGCACGTCTCAACCGGCGCGTGCCAGCTGGCGCATGGACATCGCTGCTGCGGCCGCCTTGGGCGCATCGTGGACCGAACCGAGGATTCCAACTGCTCGCCGACGGCGAGGTCGTTGGCGTCTACGCAGCCGTCTATTCCGTGTCGCGCACCGGCCGCTCCGTCTGCAACCTCGCGGCCTTCTGCGTACTCGACGGGCATCGGGGGCACTCGCTCCGACTGCTCCGAGCGATCATCCGCCAGCCGGGCTTCGTGTTCACGGATCTGTCGCCGAGCGGCAGCGTGCCTGCGCTGAACGCGAGGCTCGGCTTCGAGCATCTGGACACCGCCACGAGATTCGCGATCAACGCGCCCCGCCTCGCTCGGCATGCCGTGCGAATCGCTGAGCGCCCGGAGGACATCCGAGCCCTGCTTGAGGGTACGGATCTCCAGGTGTACGACGATCACTGCGGGGCACTCGCGGCTCGCCACTTGGTGGTGCACACTGCGGAGGGCTACGCCTACCTGATGTATCGCAGGGTTCGTCGCAAGCGGCTCGGGATCTTCGCGGCGCCCATCTTCGTCGGCGGGGACCCTGCCGTGCTCCGCGACGCCTGGCCGCAGGTCGCGGCTCGCCTGCTGCGTCACGGGTTGCCAGTGACGCTCGCGGAGGAGCGTGTGCTCGGCTTCACGCCCTCGGGGTTCGGTCGGGCACTGGGCCGGCCACGTCCCCGGATGTTCCGCGGCAACGGGGTCGATGCGTGCGAGATCGACTACCTCTACAGCGAATTGCC
Organism: Agrococcus sp. Ld7; assembly: GCF_045064095.1. NCBI lineage: Bacteria > Bacillati > Actinomycetota > Actinomycetes > Micrococcales > Microbacteriaceae > Agrococcus > Agrococcus sp. Ld7. The sequence goes on from NZ_JBISGY010000029.1 coordinate 88,076, forward strand.
GCTGCTCGACTGGTGAGCGGCATCCGTCGGCCGTCGAGCTCGAGCCCCGTCGCCGGTCCGGGGCTCGGTGTCAGTTTGCCGGTGCGACGGGTGCTCCGTCGTCCCAGATGTTGTTCGTCCAGACGTTGCCCGGTGCCGCAGAGTCGAACGATGTGATCGGTCCCCAGATCCCGCAGTTCCCGTTCGGACCGCGCATGAAGATGTTGTTCGTGAACCGAATGTTGTTCACGCCTTCCGAGTACGGCTTGCCGGGCGTCGATCCGCCGTAGGCGCAGTAGCCCATCGAGCCGTCGGGGCCACCGTCGATGAGGTTGTCATCGATCGAGTTGTTCTGCACGACGCCGAAATCACCGTAGCCGGTCAGGGCTGCCGAACAGCCGGCGTCGGGTGGGACCGGCGCTGCGTCGCACGTGATCGTGTTGTGGCGGATCGTGCTGTTCGCACCCATCCGAATGGCGGACTCGTGATCGATCCCGCGGTAGTCCGTGTACTGACCGTGCAGGTACGAGTCCTGGACTGTGCAATCCGCGGCGCAGTTCACCGAACGACTGCCCCCCGTGACCTCGACGCGGGTGAGGGTGAAGTTGACATCTCCCACGCCTGTGCCAGCGCTCTGCGGCATGCGCACCTCGCTGTCGCTCATCGAGAACGATCCGTTGAAGAAGTCGGAGTCGCTGTAGATGTGGCCGTTGATGATCGAATTGGTGATCTGCAGGTTCTGCGCGAGCACCCGCAAGTCGCAGTCGATGATCGCGCCGTCGATCACAACGTCGTTCGTCTGGATCGTGCAGGGGCCGGTGTAGGGGCTGAGTACCGTGCCGTCGGGTACGCCGGTGGTCGCTGCGGACGGGAAGCTGCGGCCCTGAACGACGATGCCCCCGGGATCCGACGGCTCCGCTGGCGCCGACGGGCCAGGGTCCGGCTCCGAAGGCTCCGACGGCGTCGGCTCCGTCGGGGGCGGCTCCGTCGGCGTCGGCGTCGGCGTGGCGCTCGGTGGCGGCGGCGTGGGCGTGGGTTCAGGAGCTGGAGTCCACCACCACCAGGAGCGCCCATCTGCGGAGGTGGTGGTCCGGCCGTCTGGTGCTGGCGTCCACCACCACGCGAGAGAGTCGCTCTCGGCCATGACCGTGGTGTCGGCCGGTGCGGGGGCCGCGTGGCCGGATGAGGTCGACGTCACGGCTGGAGCAATGACGATTGCACCGAGGGTCATGATGCTGATCGCGGTCGCCCGGCCTCGAGCACGGTTCCGGTGGTTGCGACGTATCGCAGCGCTCCCGTGCTCAGCTTTCGTGCTGCTCGTCATCGAGGGCGTCCTCCCTGGGGAGCCTGAGCGCCCCGGTCGTAGGAGGGTAGTCGTGACCCGCTGCAATCGCAAGCCGATCCGAGCCCTCTTTGCGGTGTCGCTCGTCCAACCCGGCGGCCAACCGACGGACTCGACCCCTGGCTAGCGTCGGCGTTTCACCGAGCTCGCAAGCGCATTCCTCGCTGCCCGGAACCCGGGTCGACCCTGTGCGATGCGGAGCACGGACTCCACCGTGTCGTCTGCGGCGACGCTGTATCGAGGCCGCAGCCATGATTGGTCTCGAGCAGGGTAGCGGTCGCTCGTGTAGACAGCGCTATAGGAGGCAGCCCGCAAGCGCGCGAGAGTTGCGCGGTCGTACTGGCCCATGGGCAGCGCTGCCTCGGTGATGTCGGTGCCAGAGGCTTCCGAAAGGGTTGCGCGAGCATCGATGAGTTCGCGCCGTGCAGCGGCATCGGTCAGGTTCCGCCACGATCTGTGGTCCCAGCCGTGCGTGCCGATCCGCATGCCTGCGGCTGCAAGCGTTCGCAGGTGAAGCGACGAGAGGCTCGCGGGGTCGTGGAGCCGCCCCGCAAGCACGAAGAATGTTGCGGTCAGGCCCCGTTCGCGCAGTGCTGGCAGTGCGATGTCGGCGTCAGACAGGTTGCCGTCGTCGAAGCTCAAGGACACCCATGGCATGGGGCCGACCCGATCGAGGACGCGAAGGAAGAGGGTTTCGGTGACCCAGTATCGCGACTCGCCGCGCTCCCGCTCCGTGGGATCGGTGCCGATCCCGTGGAAGCACAGATTGATGCGGGTGTCATGGCGCGCAGTGGTCGCGGCACGCGACAGCATGGACGTCGCGGTCGAGCCCCAAGGGCGATGCAGGCGAGCGCTCACAATGCGGCGTTCGCCCCGGAGGTGCCCGGTCGCGCGCGGGTGCTGCTGTCGCGCCCCCAGGTGATCGCCGCGCGGCCATCGCGCTGGCCTGCGACAGCTGCGGCGACCGTGATCGCAACATAGGGGATTGCAGCGAAGGCCAGCCAGGGATGCGGGAGCACGACGTCGCGGAGCCACGCCCATCGGTCCGACGAGCGCACGGCTTCGGTGACCGCACCTCGCGCGGACGCCGCGCGCATCTCGGCATTGCCTCGCCGCACGCGCACGAGGCGGTGGTGCAGCGCCGTGATCGTGCGCGGTGCCTGCACAACCACGCTGAGTTCACGCACCTCGCCTTTCTCAGCGGGGCTGAACTGCGCGTCGAGGAAGAGGTCGTCGGCGACCATGTCCGGAAAGCGGTCGAATCGCGCGCGTCCAGCAGCCGATACCGCGATCATGCCTCGACCGAACAGGCCGTTGCGGAATACCGGAAGGCGCTCGTTGATGGCGCAGTAGGCGCGGACCAGCAGCGGGCTGGCACCGGCGTCCAGGATCCTCCGGGGCATCGCGGCCAGGGCGCCGTCGTCGAGCTTGGCGGCGAGCAGGGCGAGGCCGTGCGGGGGCATCAGAATGTCGGCATCCAGATAGACGCGGGGAAATCCCGCAGCGAGGTCTTCTGCAGCGTTCAGCGCGCCCGGCTTGCCGGCTTCGACGCGCTCAACGACCGTCGCCCCACGGCGTCTGGCCACTCCGGCCGTGTCATCACTGCACCCATTCGCGCTGACGATGATCTGGATGGGGCCGGGATCAACCTGCGCCTTGAGTGCGTCGAGGCACGATCCGATCACATGCTCTTCATCATGCGCGGCGATGATCACGCTCATCATGGCTGGATCTCCCACAGTTCGCCGATGCCACGATTCGGCACCGCGCTGGACGGCTGCGCGGCCGGTTGCGCCCGCGCAATCGTGAATCGACGCAGCGCTTCTGGATCGGAGAGGTCCACGAATCGTCGTCCCTGTGCATCGACGAGCGCGGTCCCTGAGCGCTCCGGCACGGCGGGTCCCGTGCGACCATGACCGGTGAGGCCGTCGAAGACCCCGACGTATGCTTCGGCCTGGGGGCGCCAGTCCAGCACGTCCCGGACCCGGTCACGGGCGGCCAGACCGAGATCCGCACGACGCATCGGGTCGTCGATCAGCGCCTCGACAAGGTCGCTGAACGCCTCGATATCGCCCGATGGGGCATAGAGCACCGTGTCCCCGCCGGTCACTCGTGTCTCGACAAGATCGAACGCCACGGTCGGCAGCGCGTACGCCATGTACTCCATTGTCTTGTTCATCGTCGACACGTCGTTCAGCGGTGTCTTCAGATCGGGGCACAGTCCGATGTCGGCTCGGCTGAGGTGCTCCGCGAGCTGTGCGCGATCCACACGGCCGGTGAAGAAGACATGCGCCGCGAGACCCAGGTCGTGCGAGCGTGCACGCAGGCTGTCGAGGCAGCTTCCAAAGCCCAGCAGCGTCGCGGTCACCTCGCTTCGTCCACGATGGTGCACGAGCTCGTCCATGACGAGAAGGATCTGGTCCACGCCGTCCTGTGGGCCCATGATGCCGACGTAGACGAGACTGATCTCGTTCTGCGGCCGCGGGGAATCGGGATAGATCGGTCGCATGGCGTCGGTATCAGGGCCGCTGCGCACGACCGTCACCTCTGCATCCCGACGCCCTCCCCGTGACATCGCAATCGCCTTGTACGACGCATTCGTTGAGATGATGTGATCTGCGGCTCGGAACGACCGTCGCTCGAGCCAGAGCAGTGCGCGATGCTCGAGTCTCCGGTCCCAGCTGGCTGGCTCGCCGAATCGCGAGCGGAACAGCTCGGGGTTCAGATCGTGGTGGTCGAACACGAACGCGACTCCGGACGCGCGCCACAGCCGTGCGAGGAGCCAGTATGTGTCGGGTGGGTTGCATGCCTGGAGGACGTCGAAGCGCCGGCGCCGTCGGACGTCCAGGCTGAGCAATGCTGTACGCAGCCAGCTGTAGGCGAACTCCCAGGCGAATCCCGCGAGCCCGTCTGCCTCGGGGGCCGGTCGATACGTGTGGATCTCGACGCCGTCGAGCCGCCGGAAACTCGGGTCGCCGGGTCCTCGCGGGCAGATGACGCTCACCCGATAGCCGCGCACGACCAGCGCCTGGCATTCCAGCCACACACGGCGGTCGAACGGGACCGGCAGGTTCTGGACGATGATCAGCACGTGCGGGGAAGCACCGTGTCGTCGCACCCGAGCCGGCAGGGGCGGCTCGACATCGGATGCCGTCATCGTGCGCGCCGGAGTATTGCGATTCGCATGGTGGTCTCCTAGTAGGCGCCGGTTGGGTGCACGATGATGCGGGCGGTGCGGAAGATGATCATGAGGTCGTGCATGACGGACCAGTTCTCGATGTAGCGGAGGTCGAGTCGGACGCTGTCGTCCCAGGAGAGGTCGCTGCGGCCGCTGATTTGCCAGAGGCCGGTGATGCCGGGTTTGAGGTAGAGGCGGCGCAGGACGGTGCCGTCGTAGCTGGTGGCTTCGTCGGGGAGGGGTGGGCGTGGGCCGACGACGCTCATGTCGCCGGTGAGCGCGTTCCAGAACTGTGGCAGTTCGTCGAGGGAGTGGGTGCGGAGGTAGTGGCCGATGCGGGTGACGCGGGGGTCGTGGCGGAGTTTGAACATGGGGCCTGCGCCGTCGTGTTGCGCTTTGAGTGCTGCGAGTTGCTGTTCGGCGTCGATGTGCATGGTGCGGAACTTCAGCATGGTGAAGGTGTGGCCGTCGCGGCCGACGCGCTGCTGGCGGAAGAGGATGGGGCCGGGGGAGTCGAGTTTGATGGCGATCGCGATCGGGATCGAGATGATGGCGACGGCGATGAGGGCGAGGCTGGCGACGATGATGTCGGTGGCGCGCTTGATGAGGTGCTTGCCGCCGTCGAAGGTGGGGATCTGCACGTGGATGAGGGGGAGTCCGTCGACGGGGCGGAAGGAGATGCGTGGGCCGGCGACGTCGGTGAGTCGGCTGTAGAGCACGAGTTCGGCGCAGGTGCCCTCGAGCTGGCGGCTGAGTCGGGTGAGGTAGTCGGGGTCCGCGTCGGGGTTGCTGGCGAGGATGACGGTGTCGGCGCCCATGCGCTCGGCGGTCTCGCTGAGCGTTGCCTTGCAGCACAGCACCGGGATCGTGCGGTCGTGCAGGGTGAGCGGCTGCGGGTCGGTGTCGTCGATCGCGGCGCCGAGCACGTGGTAGCTGAGATCTGGCATGCTGGCGAGTCGTTCGAGCACGTAGGCGACCTCGTCGCGGTCGCCGACCAGGATGGTGCGGGCGACGTGCTCGCCGATGCGCCGACGGCTGAGGAGCCACCGGCGCCACTGCCAGCGGCCGATGAGCAGCGCGAGGAGACCGGCGGGCAGCGCGATGAGCAGCTGCAGCCGCATCGCGGGCCAGTCGAAGGCGAGGCACGGCACGGCCAGCGCGCCGAACGCGAGCGCTGTCGCGTGCACGACCCTGCGGTACTCGAGCGCTCCGGAGCCGAGGACCGACATCTCCCGCGAGCGGAACCCGGCCAGCGTGATCAGCCACACGGCCACCACGATCGCCGGCGTCGCCAGCACGAGCTCGGGGGAGATGACGGTGAGCGTCGGCGTCGCCCACAGCACGCCCACCGTCGTCGCGACGGTCGCGAACAGGATGATCGACGCGTCGGTGAGCGACAGCCGCGCACGGATCCGACGATCCCGCCGCATCCGCAGCGCCAGCGCCGGCGTCGCCCGCGGCGACTGCGCACCCGAGAGCATCGGGGCCGGAACGAACCCGACCCCCGCCGCCGCCGGCGCCCCGCCGAACCATCGCGCTCCCGCCGGTGATGCCGCCCGCTGCACGTCTGCCCCCACTCCCTGCCCACCACCGGCA